>JABIQT010000556.1 GCA_018667995.1 Candidatus Latescibacterota bacterium | reverse complement strand
GTTCGTCCAGGTTGTGCCTCCGTCGCGGGTAACATGGATCAACCCGTCATCGGAACCCGCCCATATAACACCCTCTTCATGTGGGCTTTCCAGGGCGGAGAATACCGTTCCATAGTACTCAATACTCGTATTGTCCTTGGTAATAGGACCGCCTGACGGGCCCATGGTGGACTTGTCGTTTCGCGTCAGATCCGGACTAATCTGTTCCCAGGATTGTCCTTCGTTGACCGTCTTGAACACATGCTGGGCGGTCGTGTACAAGACCCGGGAATCGTGTGGAGAGAAGAAGATCGGGTAGTTCCATTGAAATCTAAACTTTAGATCTGCTGCCCCGTATCCCATTGGATTGTCCGGCCATACGTTGATGGAACGAACCTCTCCTGTCTTGTGATTGATCCGCGTGAGGAACCCACCGTATGATCCTCCATAGACTATATCGGGATCTATGGGATCGGGTGCAATATGGCCGCTTTCGCCCCCCGCCGTCGGCTCCCAATGGCGCTCGTTTATGCTTCCAGCATCTGATCTATGCAGAATCCTCACTGTTGAGTTATCCTGCTGAGCGCCATATATGCGATATGGAAAATGGTTGTCGGTCGTGACACGATAGAACTGGGCCGTAGGTTGGTTGTGATAGGTTGACCACCCTCCGCCTGCATCGTAGCTGACCTGGGCACCACCATCATCGCCCACAACCATCCTGTCTGAATTTTGAGGATCGATCCAAAGGTCATGATGGTCTCCGTGGGGAGTAGTTATGCGATCATAGGTTTTACCTCCATCTTTTGATCGCCACATCCCTACGTTGAGTACGTATACCACGTCAGCGTTCTGTGTGTCGGCGTAGATTCTTGTGTAGTACCAGGCTCGCTGACGGAGATTGCGGTCTTCATTGATACGAAGCCATGTATCTCCACCATCATCAGATCTGAATACGCCACCGTCCTCTGCCTCTATGATGGCCCAGACACGCTCTGGATTTACAGGGGAGACAGTCACGCAGTTTATCCCAATCGTGCCAGAGGGAAGCCCTTTGTTTCGCGTGATCTCAGTCCAGCTGTCTCCTCCGTCCGTGGACTTCCAGATTCCGGAACCGTCACCACCACTTTCCAGGCTATAGGGAGTTCTCAGAATCCGCCACATACTTGCGAAGAGTATCCTGGGATTTGTTGGATCCATAGCTATATCAACAGCCCCGACCTCCGGGCTGATGAAATGAATCCGCTCCCAGGTTTCACCTCCATCACGGCTCCTATAGATGCCTCTTTCTTCATTGGGACCGAATAAATGTCCCATGACGGCAGCATAGACAAGATCGGGATCTCGTGGGTGGATTCGAATCCGCGAAATGTGCCTCGAATCCTCCAGCCCAATCTGACGCCAATTCTTTCCGGCATCGGTAGATCGCCACATGCCATATCCGTGAGAGACATTGCCCCTGACCGTCTTTTCGCCACCGCCAACGTAGACGACATTCGGGTCCCAGGCGCTGACTGCAACCGCACCGATGGAACCCCCGAAGAAACCATCCGAGACGTTCTTCCAGGACTGTCCACCGTCGCGCGATTTCCAAACGCCACCACCGGTGGATCCAAAGTAGTACGTCATCGGTTGTCCCACTACACCGGTCACCGCGGCAGATCGGCCTCCCCGAAACGGACCTATGCTGCGAAATTCCATTCCTTTGTAGACTGACTGATCAATATCAACTTGAGATAGGGCATCGTACGGAAATAACGCTATACCGTATGAAATCATGAGGGTGAATAGCGGCGTCAATCGTAACATCTTACCTCCGAAAATGGAAGGATGAGTCACTCAATTACATTGAACCGTAAATGGGACGGTTTGCTTACAGAGGTATACACACGATGAGTCGCGATCTGGAAATCACCGGGCACCGCACGATAGATGTCTACGAATTTCTGTGGATTCCGATCCAGCATCGGAAACCATGTGCTCTGAATCTGCACCATCATGCGATGCCCCTTCAGAAACGTGTGCCCAACGTCCTGCATGTCAAATACGATGTGCGTGACTTGTCCAGGCTCCATTGGTTCAGGGAATTCAAAACTGTTTCTGAATTTTGCTCGCATCACCTCTCCCCGAACCATGAACTGGAATCCTCCCATCCTGACATTTTGTGTGTTCTCACCAATATAAGTGGCGGTATCGGGATAGACATCTATGAGCTTGACGATGAAGTCAGCATCAGAACCTGTTGTTGAGACATATAGACTGGCCTCCAAGCCGCCAGCCAATGTCAAATCCTTCTCCAGCGGTTCCGTCTCATAGACAAGAACATCTGGCCTGGTGGATGCAAATCGTTGATCTTGGATGACGTATCGATCATCGCGTCGCACCACTATTTTGGGGGTATGGGGGACCGGTCGATCAGGATCGCTTATGTATTCGCTATAGTCTGCCAATCCAGTTGGCACTTCAAAGGAGAGGTCTCCTCCTGGATGGAGGTACAAGTCTTTCGTCTCGGCCCTAGCTGGCGGCCATTGGTCGAAAGCTTCCCACCGGTTTGAACCTGTGATGAAAATGGAGGCCGCGGGTAGCCCGTGCGCATCTTTGTCCTTCAGATAGTGGTTGAAAAAGCGAAGCTCAATGTTCTCACGGTAATGTAAACTCGTCTTCGAGCCAAAGTGGATATCCTGGTAGCGTTCTCCATCACCGCGGGCCCAGCCGCCATGCCACCACGGTCCCATAACGAGAATCTTCGGGCCATTCGGGCTATTACGCAGGGCATTGTATGTTTTCAACGGCCCATACAGATCCTGTGCGTCAAAGAATCCACCCACCACCATCGTGGGCACGGTCACTTCCTTGAGATGTGGCAGAGGCGTACGTGCTTGCCACCACTCGTCATAGGTGCCGTGTTCCATCATGGCATTCCAAAGTGGATTTTCGCCCTTTAGATGCCTCCTGTTGATATTTGACAGTGGTCCAAGATCAAGATACCATCTATAACCGTCGGGCGTCCCGTAGTCACTGAAACCTGGCGTGCCGGCAGGACTTGGTTCTGGCCGAATCACGCCGAAGGAAGATACGAAACTGAAGGTGGCCTGGAGCATGAAGGCACCGTTATGATGCCGATCGTCACCCAGAAACCAGTCTGTCACCGGAGCCTGCGGAGATGCCGCTTTGAGGGCTGGATGTGCGTCAATGAGAGTGTGGGTGGCGTAAAATCCAGGAGCGGAGATTCCCCATGAACCCACACGGCCGTTATTTCGCGGAATGTGAGACAGCATCCATTCGATGGTATCATATGTATCGCTGCTCTCATCCACGTCCTCTGGCCCTGTTTTTTCGGGAATATGTGGACGGACAGCTATGAACTCGCCCTCTGACATCCGCTTCCCGCGCACATCCTGATAGACGAAGATGAATCCTTCCTTCGTGAATAGATCGCTCGGTCCAACTCTGTTCTTAAAGGCATCGGAACCGTATGGGCCAATTCCATAGGGGGTACGCAACAAGAGCATGGGGTAATTCTGAGTAGTATCCGTCGGAGCGTAAATAGCCGTGAAGAGCCGCTTACCATCTCGCATCGGGACGTGTACCTCTCGCTTGCTGTAATTGTCCCTGATATATGCCTCATCGACCTCTTGGCCGGTGGACAGTTTCGTGATTCCCAGAACAAGAAAAGCAACGACAACAATTCGACGGATTCCTGACATACACCACTCCAATCGTTCTACGCTACACTTTAGATCACAAACGAAACCGTCTACGCGGTGACGCATTCAGCTACACTACGACATTTATGAGACGTCCCGGCACAACGATAACCCTTTTAACCGTCTTCTCAGAAATGTACGGTACAATCTTTTCATGGGCGAGTGCTGCAACCTTTACGGTCTCTTCGTCCGCATCGGCCTGCACTTCTATCTGGGCACGTACCTTCCCGTTCACCTGAACAGGCATAGAAATGGACTCGTCGACACATAGAGCTTCATCGTAAGATGGCCATGACGCTTGGGCAATCAAGCCAGTTTTCCCGAGGCGTAACCACAGTTCCTCTGCTATGTGTGGCGCATATGGGGCCAGCAACCTCAAGAACGTGTCGATGCACACCCGAGGTATCGTCCGCGCCTGTGTGGCTGTATTCACATAGATCATGAGATGACTTATGGCTGTGTTCATTTTATCGATCTCATCACTGTCACCACCTACGGATTTGACGGTCTTGTGAAGCAGACGCCACAACTCCGGTTCATCTTCGCCCGGCACATCCTTAACCTTAGCGCTTAACTCTCCGGTATTTTCATCAACCACAAGGCGCCAGGTGCGCTGTAGGAAACGATAAACCCCTTCTACTCCGCTGGTCTGCCAGGGGGTACTGGCACTCACCGGGCCAATGAAGAGTTCGTAAAGACGTACCGAATCAGCACCGTATTTCGCGATAACATCATCCGGATTGACCACATTCAATTTGGATTTAGACATCTTCTCCATCTGTGTTTCCACGGACATACCTGATTCGATCACTGTCCAACGTCCGTCGGACTGCTCAACCTGCTCTGGCAGATAATACTTTCCATTTGTGTC
>JABIQT010000677.1 GCA_018667995.1 Candidatus Latescibacterota bacterium | reverse complement strand
TATAGCCGTGACATCAGCCTCGCAGCCGCCCGCATCGCCCGACATACCGTTAATGATTTTATGGTAGAAAATCCAGGCACCCCGAGGTTTGTGGTCGGTGCAATGGGGCCAACGACACGCACGGCTTCTTTGTCACCCGATGTGAACAATCCCGCATTTCGCCTGGTGAGTTTCGATGATCTGGCCGACTCCTATGCGATTCAAGCCCGCGCACTGATCGAGGGCGGCGTAGATCTACTGATGATGGAAACCACCTTCGACACCCTGAATATCAAGGCTGGGCTATTTGCCATACAGCGCCTGTTTGATGAAGGCGTGCGCAGGGTTCCTGTGATGGCTTCTGTGACCGTAACGGATGCCAGCGGGCGTACGCTGTCCGGGCAGACACTGGAGGCCTTCTGGACGTCCATAAGTCATTTTGATCTGCTGAGTATGGGAATCAACTGTTCCCTCGGCGCCGAGGGAATGGGCGCATACGTCGAGGAGCTTTCACGGACTGTACCCATTTATATGAGCTGCTATCCCAACGCCGGCCTGCCGAATGAATTCGGCGAGTATGACGATACGCCGGAACACATGGCTGAAGTGCTCGGTGGTTTCGTCTCCGAAGGTTGGCTCAATTTCGTCGGAGGGTGTTGCGGCTCCACGCCCGATCACATACGGGCCATCTCATTGGCGGTAAAGAAACGCGGCAAGATCCGCAAACCGCCGGAGCAGGAGGCTATCTCAGTCTTCAGCGGCCTTGAACCATTTAGAATTTTTGAGGGTAGTACATTCACCATGATCGGCGAACGAACAAACGTCACGGGTTCCCGCCGATTCGCGAAGCTGATTCTCAAGGGACAATACGAGCAGGGACTGGAAGTCGCGAGGCACCAGGTGGAGGGTGGCGCCAACGTCATCGATGTGAACATGGATGAGGGTATGCTCGATGGTGAGGAGGCTATGACCACGTTCCTCAACTACATTGCAGCAGAGCCTGATGTCGCCCGCGTCCCAATTATGATTGACAGTTCCAAGTGGAGTGTAATTGAAGCGGGACTCAAATGTGTCCAGGGCAAAGGAATCGTCAATTCAATTAGCCTGAAAGAAGGCGAAGAGCAATTCAGGCGGTTCGGACACCTTGTAAAGAGCTATGGCGCAGCAGTCGTTGTGATGGCCTTCGATGAAGAAGGACAGGCCACAACTGTGGAACGCAAGGTAGCAATCCTGTGCCGCTCCTATGAAATCCTAACGGGCGAGATCGGTATGTCACCGTCCGATATAATCTTCGATCCTAATATACTGACCGTCGCGACAGGCATAGAAGAACACAATGAATATGCCGTAAACTTCATAGAAGCGACCAGACAACTGAAAACGCTCTTTCCGCTGGCAAAGGTCAGCGGTGGCGTCAGCAACATTTCATTCTCATTCCGTGGTAATGATTATATCAGAGAATCCATGCACGCGGCTTTTCTATTTCATGCCATAAAAGCTGGAATGGACATGGGGATTGTAAATGCGGGGCAACTGGCCATTTACGAGGAAATTGACCCCAAAACACTGTCGTTGGTGGAGGATGTGCTTCTCAACAGACGGGATGACGCCACCGAACGGTTGCTTGAATTCGCCGAAACCAGTAAACAGAGCGGGACTGTTCAGACAAAGGATGAGACTTGGCGAGAAGATGACCTGGAGTCGCGTCTTTCGCATGCACTCATTCGAGGGATCGCCGACTATATAGAGGCTGATGTAGAGGAAGCGCGTCAGAAATACGACCGGCCGTTACAGATTATCGAAGGGCCCCTGATGGCAGGAATGAGTACCGTCGGCGACCTTTTCGGCGAGGGTAAGATGTTCCTCCCTCAGGTCGTTAAGACGGCCCGGGTGATGAAGAAAGCGGTCGCATATCTCATTCCCTTCATGGAGGATCAAGAGGGAGATTCCGGCAAGCGTCACTATCAGGGCCGCATAGTTATGGCGACGGTAAAGGGTGACGTTCATGATATCGGAAAGAACATTGTGGGCGTGGTACTTGGCTGTAACAACTATGAAATCATCGACCTGGGAGTAATGGTTCCCGTTGACAGGATACTGGAAACCGCCCGGACTGAAAATGCTGACATAATTGGCTTGAGTGGGCTGATCACTCCGTCCCTTGATGAGATGATCCACGTGGCTCGTGAGATGGAGCGGGAGGGATTCAAGATCCCCCTTCTAATCGGCGGTGCCACCACCAGCAAGAAGCACACAGCCGTGAAAATCGCGCCCTCCTACCACGCCAATACCGTACACGTCCTTGACGCCTCACGATCTGTTGAAGTC
The DNA here is from genome assembly GCA_018667995.1 of Candidatus Latescibacterota bacterium. Taxonomy (GTDB): domain Bacteria; phylum JAAXHH01; class JAAXHH01; order JAAXHH01; family JABIQT01; genus JABIQT01. Next base: position 2,805 of record JABIQT010000677.1, on the reverse strand, counting down.
GTTGGCAGCTTGATAAGCGACGAGATCCGACCATCTTACGAGGCAGCCATAGAAGACGATTACCGCCGGATCAGAGAGGAATTTGAGGGCCGCAGTCCACGAATACCGCTTCTGTCTCTTGAGGAGGCACGTGGAAGAGCCAATGAATCTGATTGGAAGAAGTTGACCATTGACGTCCCGGAATTTCTGGGAGTTCGTGCGGAAGAGAATGTGCCCCTTGCGGAGATCGTACCGTATATCGACTGGACGCCTTTCTTCACTACCTGGGAGCTGAGGGGACGATACCCAAGGATTCTGGACGATTCCGTTGTGGGAGCACAAGCAAAGGAGCTATTCGCCGATGCCCAGAAGCTTCTGACCAAGATAATCGGAGATGGACAGCTTACGGCCAAAACCGCATGGGGATTCTTCCGAGCGCAGTCGGAAGGTGACGATATTGTCCTTTTCTCAGACGATGAACGAGAGCGAGAACTGGCACGGTTCCCCATGCTCCGACAGCAACGTCCACGTTCCAAGCAGGCATCCTGCCATTCTCTGGCAGACCTGATTGCACCAACTGATAGTGGACGGGCTGACTATATGGGGGCCTTCGCGGTCACCGCCGGTCTCGGCATCGATACCCTCGTGAAAGCGTACGAGGCAGATCATGATGACTATCAGTCCATCATGACTAAGGCGTTGGCAGACCGGCTGGCCGAGGCGCTTGCGGAAAGAACACATCGCAGTGCCCGAATCGCCTGGGGATACGGCAAAGATGAGAGTCTGGATTACGACGACCTGGTTCATGAGAAGTATCGGGGTATTCGGCCAGCCCCGGGATATCCTGCGTGTCCGGATCACACCCAGAAAAGAACTTTATTTGATCTTCTGCATGCAGAGGAGCAGACCGGCATATCACTCACCGAGAGTTACGCCATGACTCCGGCCTCATCTGTGAGTGGATTGTACTTCGCCCATCCAGATGCACGATATTTCGCGGTGGGTAAGATCGGTCGTGACCAAATCGAAGACTACGCGAGACGGATGTGCACAGATCCTCAGGAGGCAGAGAAATGGTTGATGCCTAATCTGGATTACGATCCGACAAGAATCTAACTCGACGGATAATCGAAGTTGTATCATTTCCACAACTGCGGGGGGATCAATGGACGTCGAAGCCCGGGAGAGTTTCAGAGAGGATGGGTTCTATCTTGGTCGGGGGCTCTTTGACAAGAGCGAAGTTGATCAGATTCGAAAACACTATATGCACCTAAGAAGTCAGGGGCCCAAGCCCGGCGATTTTGGCGGCGATCCGAAGAAGGGAGACGACGATCCCCTCAACGAGTATCCCCGGTTTATCAATATGCATGATTGGGATGCGAAGTCAGACGCGTGGCAAAAAGATCCTCGACTTATGGACACAGCAGCCCAGTTGCTTGGAACAGAGATCGAACTGTGTCAGACTATGCTCTACTTCAAACCGCCTGGAGCTCGAGGACAGGGACTTCATCAGGATAATCAGTACATTAGACGATACCCAATAATAGCTGCCTGGCTGGCCCTCGATCGGTGCGACAGAGCGAATGGTCAAATGGTCTTGGTACCGGGATCCAATAAATTGGGCGTTCTACCCGTGCAACACGCCGATGAGTCCGTCTCATTCGTGTCCGGAGAAACAGTGATGCCGGAAGATGCGGAGGAAGTGGGAATTGAGATGGACGCTGGAGATGTGTTGTTCTTCGGGGGATTTACCATTCACGGTTCCTATCCAAATGCGACTACCGATAGGTTTCGACGAACATTTATCGTACATTATTTTGCGAAGCAGACAGACACGTTACCCGATGATCCGGCAACCAGCATGTCGGGCCTGAGTAGTGTAAGCAACTGATCACAGAATAGTGGCGTTCTCACGCTAGTTCGGAGGGAATTGCTCTGTATTGAAGCGGTCGGATCATGGTTCGATCCGAAAATGGGCAGGATCCTCACCGCTGTCATTTGCCCAGTACAGCGGTGCCCCATGTACTGGGATCAATGTAAACCCTGAGATCCCTGCCAGCACTCCACCATTGTGGCGGCCATTCAGAATTGCTCAAATAGTAGGTGAATCCGAGTCGTGGGAATTCGTCAGGATCATAGCCGCTCAGGATTTCCTTAGGAAGAGCGCATTCAAGCGAATACCCTTCGGGATTAATCTGGGCTGCCACTGGAATCTCTTCGGGAGCTGGAGCATCCCATTTTTCCTTCGACCGATCGATCTGAGTCGGCTTGACGACAGCTTCATCTTCGTTTGGGCCGCCCCCCGAAGGCAGGCAATTGAATTGATGACAGTACCGGCCCGCCCTTCGTGCAGACTTTACGTCACGTGTATCGAGCCATATCTGAAAACTGTCTCCGGTCCAATGGCGGGCAAAGCTTGACTTAACCGGGCGCTTCTTCTTTACCTCCACTCCAAAGTATATGCCCCGTTCGTTCCATGCCATATACACGCGACAGATCCTAGGCATATCCTCGAGAAAGCCCACGTCTGGAACCAGGAAATCCGATTTCCAGTCGCCTAAATCTCCATCGATATCGGGTGCCTTGCGCCTGTATTTACATTGGAATGAATACGTGAAGTAAAGTCGGTTGGGAACATCAAGCGCCATGTTGGCTTTCCCCTCTTAGTAGGTAGATCTCCACAGCCAGCACAAAATCCTATATTAATAGTCCCAGGATGCAGCGACGTCTTCCACAGGTTTCTTGCCCCATTGGGCGCCTTCCAGCCGCAGAAGAAACTCTTTCACATCGGCGCGCGATCCGTATCCACCTATCGAACCGTCACTA
>JABIQT010000780.1 GCA_018667995.1 Candidatus Latescibacterota bacterium | reverse complement strand
TCCCCTGTTTCGATTACCTACTTCACGGACTATTCCTGCTGGATTGATCCGCTGATGAAGGAATACATGATGGCGCCCGGTGCGTCCTCAAATACTGGTGAGGCCTATGCAATATACCCCAACAAAGGGGATCCGGCACTGGTATGCAGTAGCGCTCTCATGGCTGTCAATGCGATCGATCTCTGGGTGAAGGATTTGCGGTGCTATGGTGCAACTGGTACGGATGTTTCGATACCCGCTGGAGATTGGGGGAGTGACGAGGCACGCATCATGGAATCCGTTGCCTCAGCTCCGAAAAACTCGTCGGCCTCACATGCATTGAGGGCGGCGTTGAAGGATCGGAATATGACCTCGACGACCGTTGGCATTGAGATGGAAGGGCTGCCGGGTCACCGGTACCAAGCGCTCTGCGCGGCACTTCCTCATGTCACGTGGAAGGATTGTTCCAATCTACTGAGGGTGATACGCTCTGTTAAGACCGAGGATGAAATACAGAGACTGTCTCGAGCTGCTGAAATCAATGAGTCTGCCGCACTTGGGGCTTTCCAACTGGCGAAACCAGGGGAGTCCATTCGCAATTGCATCAACCACTTTCGTCAGCGCGTCGGTGAAATGGGGGCGGATATGGATCATTTCGCCTTCGGTTATCGGGGCATGGGAATTGCCACGGAACCCGACCTGATTCTTTCTGACAGCTTTGTGGAATATGTGGACTGGGGTTGCGTCTATCGCCAATGTTATTCCGACACCGGGACCACCCTGGCCATGGCGCCACTATCGAAGGAACTTCATTGGCGGTATCAAGCCCTACGCTCATGCATGGATGACTCCGCCGCATTGATTCAACCTGGTATGAAAGCGTCGGCGGTCCGCGCCCCCATGCAGGCGGCCATAGAACGCTTCGGGCTCAAGGATATGTATCCACATGGTCACGGCCTCGGGCTCGAGGTGCGGGGTTACCCAATCATCGTACCAGACAACGGTTTGTTCATTAAGGACGACTGCTTAGATGTACCTTCGGATCTGCCACTCGAAGAAAACATGGTCATAAACCTGGAAGCTCCCTTGTTCATGCCTGGGGTGGGTTCTCTTCATATTGAAGAATCATACGTTGTCACGTCGAACGGCTACCGCGAGCTAATCCCCCAGGCCCGCCGCCAGCCTGTCATTCCTCATATGTGATATAGAAATGATCTCAATGCGGGTATTAACGATATTGGATGGGCTTCATGAAGATATTAATGTGTACAGACATTGAAGGAGTGGCAGGTGTTGTGTCGTTTCAAGACCAGTCCTATGCTGATGGGAAGTACCACGATCAGGCAAAGCGCCTGGCGACACGGGAGGTAAATGCTGCTGTGGATGGACTGCTCGAAGCTGGAGTCGAGGATGTGCTCGTATTTGACGGTCACGGGCCCGGCGGTATTGATTTCGAGGAATTGCACGAAGCAGCCCAGTTGCTCCATGGGAGACCAACGGCCCCACGTTCTGTGCGCGATCCCATCGTCAGTCAGTACGATGCATGCGTGATGATAGGTCAACACGCCATGGCCGGCATCCCCACCAGTAACCAGAATCACACTCAGAACAGTCGCGCCATTGACTATTACAAACTCAATGGCAGACTGATCGGTGAGATCGCCCAGTTCGGGCTCTACCACGGTTCTCTTGGCCTTCCCCTGATCTTTCTCAGCGGCGAAGAGGATGCGTGCAGGGAGGCAGAGGCCCTGGTTCCCGGAATCACCACCGTGTCCGTAAAGCAGGGCCTGGGTAGAACGTCCGCCATCTCGGTCTCTGCCGTAGAAGCGCGGCGTAGGATCCGCGAGGGTATCACCAGGGCCATCGTTCAGCATAGAGACGATCCCTTATCGGCTATGGCCTGGGAAGGACCATACGAACTGGAAAAACGGTTCTTCTTCACGCATGAGGCCGACGCGGCAGCAGCACAACCGGGGGCTGAGCGACTGGACAGTCAGACGGTGCGATTCAGAGACGACAATATACGAGATATTATATACCGATAATGAGGGGTAACCCATGAAAATCAAAGAGCTGATCGTTCAGGAACCCGGTAGAATCGAGCTTCAGGAATCAGACCTCGATGAAACT
>JABIQT010000337.1 GCA_018667995.1 Candidatus Latescibacterota bacterium | reverse complement strand
GAACATGCTGCTGAAACGTCAGTCCCCCCAGGACACACTCGATAAACTGGCAGATTTTATGACACAGGCTGAGAAGAAGTATGTCGACAAACATGGCCCGGAGACACCTCAACCACCGAAGATTGAGCAATAAGGAAGGTCTTGACCATTGCCTCATCCGAAAAACCACGTTATGTCCTCTTTTGGTGATACAGCTATGTCTCGCCGTCACATGCTGAAGGTGGCTGGCGGCAGTGTGCTGGGCGCGTCGCTCTTCGGCTGCAGCAGCACCCGCGACGTCAAACCCCTGACCATCGTGTCGGCCATGGGAGACGTGAAGGACAGGTCCATTGCGAGGTTGTGTGAGCAATACGTCGAGGCAAATCCTGGAACGGCCGTAGAGTTTGTACAGTTGCCCTGGGATCAAGCGCACGCCAAGATTCTCACTATGATTGCAGGTGGGACCCCGCCTGATCTTCTCTACCTGACCGGTCAGTGGGTATCCGAGCTTCGTGCTATGAATGCGCTTGAGGATCTGACGCGCTGGCACAAAGACTGGGAGCATAAGGATATATTCACTCCGATCGCGATCCAGCGTTGTGAGAGTTCTGCCGCCATCGACGGTGAATCAGTGTTTGGTTTGCCACAGGAAGTCACGGCCAAAGCCATGTTCTACCACAAGCAACGACTGGAAGAGCTGGGTATGGAACCGGCATCCACACGGGAGGAATGGCGCGCCCTGTTAGAGGCTATGACCGACGCCAGTCGTGATAGATTCGGCTACGCCCTGCGAGGGGCTCGTGGAGGGTTGTGGTCCTGGTGGCCGATCGTGGAGGAATTCTCCGGTACGAACCACTGGTTCGATGGCGACAATCAATGCATAATAAACGGTCCTGATCATGTCGCCGGCCTCTCATATTGGAACGATCTGTATCAGGACGGGCTCAGTCCGCCCGATTCCATTAATTGGGGATATACGGAACTGGTACAGGGCTTCTGGTCTGGGCTATGCGGGTCCATGGAACAGGACAATGAGGTGGTCGCGACTTGCCTTGAACATGGTATGGACGAGACCACGTTGCTCACCGCTCCAATGCCCTCAGGGCCAAAGGCTCGGGTGACCACGGCGGACATTTGGATTCTTACCATGGCAGCCAGTACACCCGATAAAGACGCGGCCTGGAGTCTGTACTCCTGGCTGATGTCTCCGGAGCAGCTGGGCACCTACGCCAGAAGTACCGGAACCATACCGTCGTATACGGCAGGTCTGGATGATCCCGCCCTGAACAGTGGATTCTACAAACCATTTGCGGATATGGTCTCCGAGCCTGGCAGTTTGGCGAATTGGTATCCGAGCTATCTTCCGGAAATGGGAGAGTTTATCGAGGTGACGGTCACCGAGGAGCAGCAGAAAATGTTGCTCAAACAGCAGTCACCGCAGGAAACGCTGGATAAGCTGGCTAAGTTTCTAAACCGGGCTCAGAAGCGCTACGTCGACAAGAACGGCCCTGATGTGCCCGGTCCTCCGGCACCAGCCTAATCGCGGATTCGCTCGACCTCATCTCCCTCATCTGCTTCAGGTAGCCCCCGTCCATGAACAAGGCCGAGCCATATCTCCTTCTCTCACCCGCTTATCTTCTGATCGGCGGGTTCATGTTTTATCCCATGGCCACGGTACTGCTGTTATCCTTCCAACAGTATCAGCTCATGGATCCCCTCAATACCCCCTTTATCGGGTTGAGCCATTACGGAGCCATGCTGGAAGATGCTTACTTCTGGCGTAGTCTATGGAATTCTATCGTATGGGTGGGCCTCTCCGTTTTTTGCCAATTCGGTTTGGGATTCCTATTAGCAATCCTGCTCAATAGCACCAGCTTCTGGGGTAAGGGAATCTATCAGGCCATCGTCTTCACGCCCTGGGCCATTTCGGGATTCCTGATCGCCATAATGTGGGCGTGGATGCTAAATGGAGAATTTGGCGTTGTAAATGACCTGCTCATCCGATCCGGGTTAATTGATCAGAAGATCGGGTTCTTGTCGCGCAGTGATACGGCATTGCTATCCTGTGTTCTCGCCAATATCTGGTTCGGAATTACCTTCTTTGCCATCATGCTATATGCCGCACTCCAGGCAATACCGCCAAGTCTCTACGAAGCGGCAGATATGGACGGCGCCTCTAGCTGGCAGGTTTTCAAGGCGGTAACCGTCCCCATGGTGAAATCTACTATTGTAGTTACAGTGCTGCTGCGTTCCATCTGGATATTCAACTGGGCAGATCTCATCTGGGTAATGACGAAGGGGGGGCCAGCCGGGTCATCGCAAACGCTGGCTCTTTACGTATTCCAGAAAGCTTTCCTCGGCCTTGATTTTGGATATGCATCGGCCCTCGGTGTGGCATTGACGGTCCTGTCACTTATATTCACCGCCGCATTTTTGCGGGTGACACGCTTTCACGAAGCCGAGGTGGTCTAATGGGCCAGCAGAACGTCCTCAATAGGCTCTTCAGCTTTCTTGGTCTGTCAGCCTTCCTTGTGTTTGTAACATTTCCTATCTATCGCATGTTAGTGACCTCAATTACTCCAGAGCAAGAGCTCTTCAATTGGCCGATCAGGTATATACCGACCAATACCACTTTAGAGCACTACGCCGTAACGCTGCTTCGCTCGGACATACCCAGCTATTTCGCCAATAGTCTAACCGTAGCGAGTGTGGCCTCGGCATGCACCCTTGTTGTTTCGGTATTTGGCGGATATGCTTTGGCGCGGTATCACTTTCGTGGAAAGCAACCCACCGTTCTGCTATTCCTTGCTACACAGATGATGCCGATTGTGGTATTGATAGTTCCGTTGTTTGTGGTGTTCAGAACATTGGGCCTACTCAATACGCTGTATAGCTTGATGATCGTATATACAGTGTTGAATATCCCGTTCTGCACGATGATGATGCAGGGGTTCTTTTCCGGCATACCTGCGGAACTCGAAGAAGCTGCCATGGTGGACGGTTGTACCAGGTTCGGGGCAATTGCTCGCGTTGCGGTCCCGTTGACGCGTCCAGGCTTGATAGCGACGTTCCTCTTTGCTTTCATTGGTGCGTGGAACGAATTGCTATTTGCGGTGATGTTTCTAAATACCGATGGAATGTTCACGTTGCCGGTTGGATTGTATATGTTCATCAGTAAATACGATATACACTGGGGGCGCATGATGGCGGGCGCAACCATAGCCCTGATACCGGCTCTCGCCGTATTCGGATTTGTGCAACGCTATATGGTTAAGGGGATGTCTTTGGGGGCCGTGAAGGGGTGAGCAGGTCTTCATGGTCGTTGGTGCGGATTACTCGGAAAACAGTATGGGACGTACCCAAACTTCAAATCTCTCGTTGCCCTCGGACACGATGGACCGTTCGGAAAGAAAGGTGTAGGCGAGCTGCGCATCCCGGCCTTTTAGGCTCTTGAATGCGCGCTTTCTGGTGCCCCGAATTTCCTTCAATGACACTTCTCTCAGGGGCCAGGGCTTTGCAGTGCTCGCCTGTTCGGCCAGGTAGGACGGGAGTACCTGCACCGCAATTTCAATCTCATCAGGTTTTAGCCGTTCAGAGCGAGGATGACTGAAGGTGGAGAGAAATTGGCTGAGTTGATACATAAGGTCCCAGGCCGGCCCCAATTCCACATTCCCGGAACGCGCCTTCATCAAAGTCTGGCTTGCACGGTGAACGGATGGAGGGCTGTGCATTCCAAGCCATAGAACCACAGTATTCTTGTTATTAGTATCGACTGGTTTCTGCATGCTTTGGATATACGGTTCTTCCCGTTTCAAGCGTGAGTTTGTAATGCCGGAGACCCGATAGTTTGATTCGAGGCTGCGAACGAGGTACACACGTTCCTGTTCGGTCAGTTTAACCTGTTTGTAAGGAGTGTCCATCTGATCACCGCGAAAGACGATGAATCCGTCACTATACAGTATGAACTGTGGTGACCGCGTCACAAACATGGATTTGACTGTCGACGAACCGGCGATCAATTGACGCCAGATCGCCGGTTGTCGCTCGTTCTGCTGGGCGTCAGCCTCCGGTACGGAGAACATGAGGGACAGGGTAATGGTAAACACGTAGATCATAGGTGCCTTGATTTTTAGTGGTAGTATTCGGTTCATGGATTGTCTTCTCTGGCTTACTGTTATGATATGTAATCGATGCAAGCGTCCAATGCGGGAAGAACGCCGTAGTTTTCATAAACAGCGCAAATGGCGCTGTCCCGGTTGCGGCAAGGTCAGGTTTCAGCAATTGAGATCGAATCGTCCGGGATCACGTCGGAATCGATTTCGACATGAGTGACGAT
>JABIQT010000604.1 GCA_018667995.1 Candidatus Latescibacterota bacterium | reverse complement strand
GTTCTCGTCACATATTTGCAATCCGGTCTACTGTCGGGCCAACCCTCAATCGTATTCATCGATCAACCAGATGTTGCGTCGTACGGTACTATCGAGGTCCGAGGATTGGATCTTGAGCTGCTCTCTGCCCTCACTGGAAGGGGACTGTCTGATTCAGAATGGCGGACAATATTCGCGGTATACACGGGAGATAAAACGGGCATGGACGCTGGACAGCCTGCGATGCTGGGGCGCTACACTGTTGAGCCGGGAATGGTACGGTTTACCCCACGGTTTCCGTTGGTCAAGGAGCTTAGTTACACTGCGATCTTCCAGCAAGGTATGATGTATGAGTTGCTGGGGAATGCCTCCACGCCATCCCAAATTCAACTTCGTACATCCTTCTCCCTGGAACGCCTGCCCGGTTCTGCAACTACCGAGATCGCACAGATATATCCTACTCAGGATGAACTGCCTGAAAACCTGCTGAAGTTCTATATCCATTTCACCGCGCCCATGCGTAGGGGACAGATCTATCGATTCATCCATCTGGTCGATGCGTCGGGAGACGAGGTGAATGGGCCCTTCTTGGAGCTTGAACCGGAGCTCTGGGATAGCGAGGGAAAACGGCTGACATTATTCTTCGATCCAGGGAGGATCAAACGGGGATTGCGTCCGAATCTCGATCTGGGCACGCCCTTGAAGGCCGGACATCGCTATAGCCTGTTGTTTGATCGGGACATGAAGGATATGTCTGGAGAACCATTGCGCTTGGCTTACAAGAAGACATTCCGAGTCACGCCTGCGGACAGGAGATCGCCCAATACGGAAGGTTGGAATGTGGCCCCACCATCCGCGCTTACGCGGCAGGCTGTCGTCCTGCATCTTGGTGAGGCGCTGGACCATGCCCTATTGAAACGAATGATTCAAGTCGTAGATTCGGAAGACCGACCTGTTATCGGTCAAAGCAGCGTAATCGAGGAGTCGGCCGCATGGTCTTTTATACCGGCGCGACCGTGGGGGGCCGGAAACTATCGACTTAGTATCGATCCTCTGTTGGAAGATCTTGCCGGTAACATGATGCATCGCCTGTTTGACGATGACTCCATGGGTTCCTCGCTCGACGGCAAGGGAGAAGATGTCACAGTGCCGTTTGTTGTCCAATAGGCCATCGATGTATGATGGTCAGGATAGCATGTCCTTGAAGGCCCCTGCAGGCACACTGGAATCGTGTCCAAGCATCCACTGCCACATTTCCGTCCTGAGTTCCCATTCCTTGTAATAATCTGATGAATAGCCCTGTGGGCCCACTTGCTCCCGAATCCTTCGCGCGGAAACCTGGTCGACTGTTTCAGCGTCGTAAGCCCATGACGGCGCGGACGGTACGGCCTGCCTATCGAATAGGAACTTCAGCATATATCTGGGATGCTCGGTTCGATTCAGTGTCGCGGCATGCCACAGGTCATAGTGTGTAAGGGCCACCGTGCCGGCCTTTACGGCCAATGGAATCTGCCCATCGATATTGGTATATGTCTGGAGTCTATCAGTGGGGGCATTTCGCAGGTGCGTGCCCGGCATTATCATAGTCGGTCCACGCTCAGCGACGACATCATGCGGATAGTACATGCCGAGAAGACACCAGATCTGGTGATGTCGAACATTAGTTCCGTCCTGATGCCAGCCCTGGCTTCGAGAACCTGGTGAATTGATGTGTAGATGTCTGTGGCCGTTCATGACGTAGTCGGCTCCCAAAAGACTGACCAATGCTCCGCGGACGGCGGGGTGGTTGTAGACGTCCTGCAATAGCGGAACCGCTTCAAGAATGCCATTGCCCGTGCCATCACCTGCCTCACCAATAGACTCGCAGATCGATTCGTTGAACCCTTCCCGGAATGTGGGTACTACAAGGTGATATCCATGTGAGATGAATCGTAAAACTTCATCATCAGATAGTAGATGCTCCGCCGCTGGCTCAGATGGAATCATGGTAGATCTCCAATTTCTCCAGAATGAATTCATATCCCATAATATCGATTTCGCGATCTTCGAATGGAGCCAGTTGTTGTGGAAAATGGATAACGCGCCATCCTGCCACAATGGCGTCGTGTACGCTTGAGAAGGGCGATTGAGGCGCCAACGGGTCGATTTCTGCGATGGAGTCTGACACAGGGCTATGTTCTGCTGCTGAAATCACCTTTGAGTAGATACTGGGCGTCCCAGCGTGAAGGTATAGGATCCGTTGACGCAATTGCCCGGTGGACTGACGATGTAGAATCAGAAGGCGGTCTAAGTCTGCTGCGCTGAATAAGCCGTCCGTCAGCTTGACGTGCGCCTCAGCTATCCACTTCGTAACTGGGTCTTGGATGGCTCCTGCGATTGACTCCACCATGTTCGATTCCCCATTCTGTGCGGAAGGCCATTCATTAACGATATATCGCACCGCTTAAGATGCGTTCGGAACTTTCTATCGGTCTGTTAACATGCAGCGATTAAGGGCAGATCGTATGAGGTAAGGTCCTTGATGTCAAGGACGGATTGATGTCTATACCTTGAGACAGATGTAGAACTGGGGATATGTTGGGTGCTACTGAAATATGGAGATCGCCAACAGGGAGATGATAGGGAGCTCTGTAAAGTGTGAGACAGGCGATGGGGACATGATACCAAAATCAAGGCTGCAATGCTGCACAATGGATCGTCGGATTTCATCACAGACTTGGATCGTGTGAGCTTCACACCTGCCAATGTCTATCCGGTACTCGGTTCTAACGGAGGTGCCTGAAGTTATTCTGCATCAGAGAAGGGAATATACGTGATCTCTCCCAGCCCGATCTGTCGTCCTGGTCGCTCGCCGTTCTGTTGGGCTTCACCAGGAAATTCAGTTCTTTACATACCGTACGTCGGGATTTCGTGCGGCCAGTGTCTCATCGAGACGGCCGATCGGCGTGGTATGAGGAGCGCCCGTAATCAACTCGGGGTTTTCCTCAGCTTCTTTGGCAATAGTGAGCATGGCCTCTATGAATTGATCCAGGGATTCCCGGCTTTCGGTCTCGGTTGGTTCAATCATCATTGCCTCGGGAACTATAAGCGGGAAATAGACCGTCGGTGCGTAGAAGCCAAAATCCAGCAGGCGCTTCGCGATGTCCAGCGTCCGTACGCCGAATTGTTTGAAGCGCGTGCCGGAAGCTACAAATTCATGCTGACACGGCACCTCCCTTGGAAGTGCCGTCTCGCGTGCCATGCCACCAGCCTTTACTGTGCGTGGATAGGCTGCTTCAAGACGTCTCATCAGGTAGTTAGCGTTGAGGATTGCATTTTCGCTGACTTGTCGAAGGCCATCTGGGCCATTGGTGCGAATATAGGCGAATGCACGGACCATCATGCCAAAACTTCCTTGAAATCCTCGAACTCTTCCGATGGTATGGGGGCGATCATAGTCGAAACTGTAGTTGGCATCTTCCTTTATCGGCATGGGAGTTGGGAGGAATTCGACGAGGTCTCCTCGAACACCTACGGGACCGGCGCCTGGTCCTCCGCCTCCGTGGGGTGTTGAGAATGTTTTGTGCAGGTTGAAATGGACGACGTCGAATCCCATATCCCCGGGGCGTGTGATTCCCATTACTGCATTCATGTTCGCACCGTCCATGTAGAGGTATGCTCCCGCCTCGTGGACTATGTGGGCAATCTCACGGACCTGGGATTCGAAGAGGCCGATCGTATTTGGATTGGTCAACATGAATGCGGCGACTTCCTCGTCCATTTTCTCGGCCAACTGGTCGAGATCAACCAAGCCTCGTTCGTTTGTAGATATCTCAACAGCTTGATACCCAACTTGGCTCACACTCGCAGGATTAGTTCCATGCGCTGCGTCCGGGATAATTACTTTACTACGTGCATTACCTTTTCTTTCATGGCTAGCACGGATCATCATAAGGCTGGCCAATTCTCCGTGTGCACCAGCGGCAGGCTGTAACGTTACGGCATCCATTCCAGCTATTTCAGCCAGATATTCGCTGAGTTCATACATCAACCTGATGGCACCCTGACAGGTATCATCGGTCTGCAATGGATGTATCCGGGCAAACCCAGGAAGCGATGCGACGTCTTCGTTCACTCTTGGATTGTGTTTGATGGTACACGAACCAAGGGGATACATGGCCTGATCAGGGTGGTAATTCATGGACGACAACCGTGTATAGTGACGTACCACGTCAACTTCACTGACTTCCGGCAATTCTGCAGGGATC
>JABIQT010000287.1 GCA_018667995.1 Candidatus Latescibacterota bacterium | reverse complement strand
TCTCCGCCACCTGCGAACCCCTCTTCGAAAAGCTCTGGTGCCATGTATTCGGGCGTACCGATCACACCGATACGCGTGATCCGGGGTGCGAACCGAGTCCTTGCAATCCCGAAGTCCATGATTTTCACGTCTCGATCTGTGCGCAGTACAGGGGGCCCCTCAGAGACGGAGGGAACGAGGATGTTCGCAGGTTTGATATCACGATGGAAGACTCCGTGCGTATGAGCGAAGGCAATCGCATCCGTCGCTTGCCGGAGAACCGGCAAGGCGGAGCTTTCTGGTAGCAAACCAGTGCCAACACGTCCCCCGGACCCGGCCATCAAGGCCGACACGTCAACCCCCTCGACATACTCCATCACGATGTAGAGCGTCTCATGCTCACCCGAAGGACGACTTTCGCCAAAAAGCCCAGTGAGATTCACAATATTCGGGTGATCGCCGAGACCATCCAGGTGACGGGCCTCTTCATAGAAGCGATCACGGAACTCTTCCTTCATACTGAGTTCATCGTGAATCACCTTGAGAGCGACGACCTTCCCCAATCGATCTTTTGCACGAAACACCGAGCCCATCCCACCCGCACCGATGAGATCGAGAATCTGATAGTTTTGAAAGTGGGGATATGTCTTTTCGCTCATTGGTTGTCCGTTCCGTCAGTTCGCCAGTTCATGCTGGTGAAGGATCATTGGGGAAGTTCGGGCGGAGCTGGCAGGTCAGGTGCCGGCTGCACTGCGTCGTAAACGAAGTAGCCTAAAGCACTTGAGACCAACACAAATGCCCCCTTTACCCAGCGAGGGATCCCTCCTTGCAGTCGTGGAACGTGCGCCGGTGCCTTGCTCTTATGCATATTGATGCGACGCAGTCTATGATTGAGATAGTCAGCCACAAGGATGTTGCTCTCCTGATCTACGGCGATACCGTAGGGCGTCCAGAACGTAGCCTCCACCCCAGCTTCACCATCCCCTGAGAAGGACGCCTTGCCTCGCCCTGCAATGGTCTCGATCAGGCCAGTTGTCATCTGAATTCGCCGAATTCGATTGTTGCCAGAGTCGGTCATGTAGATGTCACCCACGACCGAAACGGCGACACCCCATGGACTGCTCAGCTGTGCGCCTTGAGCCAGGTCACCATCACCGGCGAAACCTCGTCGCCCTACTCCGGCCAACGTCGTGATCATCCCGGTCTGCAGATCCACTAGTCGAATACGATGATTGCGCGTGTCTGCAATCAGCAGCCCGCCCGCGCCGTCCAAGTCGATTCCAGAAGGGCTCATTCCGGCCTCTATAGCCTGTTGCTCATCTCCATCAAACTTTCGATTGCCACTGCCTGCGATCGTCGTGATGAGCCCGCTCGAATCGACTTTACGTATCCTGTTGTTGCCTGAATCCGATATGTAGAGATTACCCTCCTGGTCGACAGCCACGTCCACGGGACTCTTGAGAGTGGCTTGTGTAGCAACTCCCATATCACCCGAGTAGCCGGGTTGCGCTCCGCCAGCGACGGTCGTGATGATGCCGTCGCGACTGACCTTTCGCACTCTATGGTTGCCGCGATCCGCTATGTAGATATTGCCGTCTTGATCCACCGCCAGCCCTGCCGGCCCACTGATGCTCGCGTTCACCGCAAGTTCCCCGTCACCGCGAAAGTCCGCACTGCCATTTCCCGCAACGGTGAAGATATCCCAGTGCTGCGTGTCAATTCGGCGAACCCGATGGTTTCCAGCATCGGAGACGTATATGCTGAGCCCAGCAGGGCCAACAGCGACACCCCAAGGAAGATTCAACTCAGCGCCGATCGAAGCACGAGGCCTGCCGTCCCCGTCGGTATCGCCGTTGTAGCCACTCGTAGAATCGCCGGCGACGGTGAGTACGGTACCCCGCCGCAAGTCTTGACCATAGGATGGATTGATAAAACTCGCGATGACGACCACAAGGATCGCCATGAGTCGGTTTGGATTTGCGAGACATCGTTGCACACGCATGGTTCTATCTCAGAAGAAGAATCTTGAGAACTTCGGCGGACACCTCTGTACGCATTCTCACGAAATACGTGCCACTCGCCACGGGCATATCGGCGGAGTTGGTTCCATTCCACCTGACCTTGTAGTAGCCGGCAGTCGCGACGCCATCGAATACCGTCTTCACGTGCTGACCCGCGATGTTGTAGAGCTCAATCCTCACCGAACTTGCTCTAGAGAGTCTGTAATTGATCAGGACCTCTGTATTGAAGGGATTCGGGAACGCTAAGCCCAAGCTTGAAGTGCTCGGCGTGAGTCCACCGATGACCTCGTCGACATATGAGGTCGAACCCGCGATGATCATGAAGCGGTGCTCTCGCGAGTTAAAGAATTTGTAGGTGCTCTGCTCGCGCAGGTTCCGCCTGACACCTGACTCGAGATCAAACAACTCCAGAGAGATATCGGTTGGCACACGCTCAATAGGCACTTCGAGGGTTGCCATCGCTGACTCGATATTGCT
>JABIQT010000658.1 GCA_018667995.1 Candidatus Latescibacterota bacterium | reverse complement strand
GATTTATGGAGGAGCACATTAAGCGGCAATGGAGACCCCGTTCCCTTTGTGGAGTCCGATCAGATCGTTACGGCGCCTTCCTTCTCTGTGGATGGTAGATTTGTGGCCTACCAGACGAGGGTGTCCGGTCGCGATGAAATATATGTGACCCGATTCCCGGGTGGTGAAGGCAGATGGCTTATCGGCCGCGGAAAGAACCCGCGGTGGAGCGGCAACGGAAGGGAGCTTTTCTATGAGTCGGATAGCAGTCTGATGGCCGTTGGGTTCACCACGACCGATGTATTCCGTCCTGGGATTGCGGAGGTTCTGTTCACGGTGCAACAGGGCGATGTTTATGAAGTGTCTGGTCGCTACTACGACGTAAGTGCCGACGGTCAGCGTTTCCTCGTAGTCCGGCAGGCGGCCCCGACCGAAACACCAACCATCACGGTAGTCCAAAACTGGTACGCCGAATTCAAGGATCGCAACTGATGCAGATAGGTACCACCATCGGCACTTCCACATCCTCCGCCCCCTTTGGCAAAAGCGGAATGTGAGAGGTGGACCTGGTTCACGATACCTAGCTGGATCACAACCTTACAATCTAAGTTCTGCCCGAGTCGCTACGTGGCGCCCTGTAGCGACTCGCGCCCTTCCGGCGTGAGGCGAAAACGGCCGCGAGCCTCAATCATCCTAGCCTAGCGACCATCCATTCCATCGACAACGTCGACGACGTGCTTCTGATCGCCATGGAGTATGTAGCCGGCAAGACGCTGGCTGATGCCATTCCGGAATGCGTGACCACGAACAGATAGATGTCTATGGCGCCGGAAGACCGGCGTTTTTAGGATTCAGTTAATATCACAAAAGACACACTGTTACCAACCCAGGTCTTCAATTCAGGATCAGAGCCGCACAGGCAGCCCGTTAAGCCCAAAGGATTTTATGCTATGAAGATGATCATCACGTCGATCTCTGTATGCCTGCTGTTCGTGGCCGCCCAACCGCCACCCGTACAAGCTTGGGACGGGAAACGGAAGGGCTTCATTCTGGGCGCGGGCGGCGCCATAGGCAGGATCACCGAAAGGGCATCCACAGACATCCAGTCGCCGTTTGTCAAGCCCTCGACAACCATAAAGAAACTGACATACGGCTTTGAAGTCAGGTTGGGCTATGCATTCAATCAGAGAAATGCCGTGGTGTTCGTGAGAGAGGATTCCTACATGCGTGCTAAGAACACGTTCAATGATACAAGGTTGTTTCTACGACAGCACATAGGATTCGGCCTGACCCATTGGCTCAAGCCCGCTGCGCCGGCCTTCTTCCTCAACGGGTCCATTGGATGGAGTCATTTCCGCGAATTCTCTTATGGGTTGGCCTCTCGATTTGGTTTCGGCGCCGGTGCTGGATTAGGCTATGAACTAACCCGGCACGTGAGTGTCCAGATGAGTGTAACCTATCTCAAGGCGAAGCTTTTTGTTTCGCCCAGGAACCAATTTCGTGACCTCTCAGGACGGCTCTCTGTAGTTATTATGGGTTACTGAGATCAGTATTCCGGCTAATGTCCGTACTGTAACTTTATTGCGTACTCCTTCAAGACTGTGCAGCTGGCTTGACTATAGGGTGTGGAAACATTCCTCACAGGCCGCACTCTCAATGGAAGTCCTGATCACGAAGTTCGTCATCGACCGTGGGTCGGTCCACGGAATTCAGGAATCGTCATCTGCCTATCGAGACAGATTCTGCATGAGCATAATGCAACCATTCCCCGCGAGACCAGCGTTGACCATACGGAGTTGAAATGGTATTATCCTGTTAGTCAGAAGGGATGCGACCGAATCCGTACCCCATACTCCTTCGGATACCGAATTTTCCGCACGTCTGGCAACGCATGCGAATCTGCATTGCACGGCGTGTCGTGGAGGAAATACACATGCCCCTGGATAAGCGTCTCATTGAAAAGCGTGTCGACATACACCGCATCGCTCAGAACCACGGCGTAGGCAGCATTCTGGTTTTTGGCTCCGCTGCCCGAGGCGAAATGGTCGATAGTAGCGATGTAGACTTCCTGATAGAGGTCCAAGGCCCCACCACGCCTTGGTTTCCCGGCGGGTTGGTTGCGGATCTCGAGGCTTTGTTAGGATGTCGTGTCGACGTAGTAGAAACGCAATCGCTGAATCAGGATATCAAGGAATTGATCCTCGAGGAGGCCACAGCCCTTTGAAAGATGACCGGGTGTATTTGAGACACATACTCGACTGCATAGGAGCCATCGAAAGCTATGTCGGCACCGACAGGGCGTTGTTCCTCTCCGACAGAAAGACGACCAAGGCGGTGCTGCGGGAATTGCAGGAATT
>JABIQT010000603.1 GCA_018667995.1 Candidatus Latescibacterota bacterium | reverse complement strand
CGTGAAGTCTCTTCAGTTCATCGACCAGGCTGGTCATGAGTGCCGTCCCCATTCCTTTGCCTTGCCACTGGGGCACCACATACACGTCATCCAGTTTCGCGACGAGTGAGCCGGCCGATGTCGATATGGCAAGGCTGACCACACAGACACCGATTCCCTCGGATCCCTCCATCCCCATCCAAATAAACCCCAGATGTTCCGTACTTAGAAATAATGCGATAGCGCGATCAAGTGCGTCGTCGCCGCCATCTCCATATTGGGCGCTGCTGTCCAGGTAGTGCGTATCCATCTGAAGAAACATACGCAGGAGGCGTGTGGCCTCAGGACCGTTTTCTACGGTCATTTTGGAGAATGTGGCCATGGGAGATATCTCTTTGGGTAGATGTGCCTTCGTTATGCTTCCGCACCCGGATATGGTCGGACTATAGTGAGTAAGCCAGCGAGAAACATCTCAGCTTTCTGCATAGAGACGCGTTAGTCCGTGGTGCGAATCTATGACTGCTCTCATTATAGACGTTCCAGTAGATTCGCTGCTCCGGTGTAATACAGGCTTGTAGAAGCTGGAGAAAGTGTCACGGAAAATTGATTTACGTCCCTGCCGAGTACTTCTTCTTTGTATAGATCGAAGACTACCTCTACCTGATGGGGAAGTACGAACGTCCTCAGTCCACCCGAAACCGAGTGGGCGCTCAGCAACTGCGTTGACGCGTAGAGCACGTCCCCCTGATCACTATATAGATGAACCCCCGCAAACCGAGCGAGGCCCCTCAAAACCGGAGCTGGGATGTTGGGGGCTGCGATATAAACCGATGTCCAGTCCTCAAAGGTTTTCACACCCAATCCGGGAAGACATCGTCCCTGAGAATAAACGACCTGTCCCAAAACTTCAGCGGCCGGATCCTCCAGGTGGAATACCGGGCCCAGGACGCTGTTGGTACCCCACATCAGGTCCTGGGGTAAGCCAGCTGTAATGGGATGGGTAAAGTCGGTGATATGCATCAACGGACCCCACGGATGGTCGCCACGACCAAATTCGAATCCCGTCAGGTCGGTCATATGTTCGAGTCCCGGCTCATCCTCGATATACCCTGGGGCATAGATCCACACGGCAACGCGTCCATCACGCCGGAGTTCACGGGCCAGCATTTCGCGCCGATTTCGATCCAGTCTGAAGGCATTCAGGAAGATGTAGAGTTTGTAGGGAGGCATCTTCCCCTCGATCAGGTCATCCAGAAGGTAGTAGTCGGCGGGTGCCCCGAGCTTGGGCAGACCCCAGAGGCGCTGTTGAAACACCAATGGCAGATCCAAATCGTTGCGCACGGTCTGGTAGAAATAGCTCTCATCGTCAAGGATAACTGCGATTTCTGAAGCAGGGCTACGGTCGAGTTCCAGACCGAAGGTGCCCAATTTCTGGAACTGCGTTAGTAAAGGGCCGAAAGCGGGCTCTGTGTTAGCGTCAATGTGTGGATTTCCAGCTGAGCCCCCCAACCACCATATGGCCTGGCCTCGGGTCAAGACTTCAGCGAAATTTCGTTGCAGCACTGTAATACTGTCTTCGAGGGTGGTAACGCGCCCAAACCCGGCATCGGGCGGATTGAGATAAGTCCGTGTATCATCTTCAAACATGTAGAGCTTGCCGTGAACTCTCATAGCTTCCGAAGGCGGCATAGCGCAGCCATGACCTCCGATGCCGCGGAAGCCGTAGCTGAACGGACTGACGATGAAATCCGTGTAAGGTGAACGGAGAAGGCGCCCGAGACCCAGATGGCCACTTCGTTGTGTCGTGCCATACTCGCTTTCCTGCTCGACTCCGAAGAAGCTCGCATTCCACGCGAGTTCCATAATGTATCCGAAGAATGCCCCCGCCAATGCGTTATTGTCCGTGGCCTCTTTCACCGTACGATGGAAATCGATCAGCAGATCCGCGCAGAGGTCAGCCAGGGATCGGAAATAGTCGATGACCGGTTGTTCCGTTCCTGGGTCGCGAAAGATCCTTTCCGTCGAGAACAGTTGCTCCGCTTGCGACGGGACTGCTGCATCGTCGAAACGCACATCAGTATCGTTCCAGGCATCGCGGAAGGCGGTGATGTCATTGTTGTAGTGTTCACGCAGCCATTGACGAAACCACCGTCGCATAGGTGGACTATAGTCCGCACAACGTGAGGCCATCGAGGCCTCACCCTTGACCCATTCTCCGGTACCTCCGGCCCCAGTCTGATAGGATATGATGCGGTCAGTGAGTCCGATTGACGCAAAGTGGGCAATGTACTCCTTGAGGAAATCCTTTGCCTGTTCCCTCCATATGGTGGACGCGAAGGACGGAAAGAAACGCTGTCCGTCCGAAGTCAGTTCACACTCATCGGGATACGCGTCGGTCCACCAGGTCCCTCGATGATCCAAGTGCACACGCAGGTGAAAGCGCGCCTCCGGATCGACCTCAAGCACCTGATTGAAGCGCGCTTCGGTTTCTGAGAAGTCAAAATCCCCTTCGTAACCCTCACCCGGACCCCGCCATTCTCTTGTGGATTGGGTACCCACATCGAAAGTGTATAGGTGGATGCCTGATTCGGCATAGCTGCGCACAATAGGAGCGAGTGCATAGTGGTCCGGTTCCGGGGCACTAGCCCACATGAGGCCTGCAAATGTAGGCTTGTTGTCAATGAACAGAGTAGGTGTGCCGTTGTGCGGTTTTACGTGGGCAGACATTCATTTTCTCCTGTTAACGGGCGCCAGCATGTAACCAAATGACTCCAGACGGCAATAGAGCAGATTCCTCAAGAAGGGTGTTGCCTGGTTTCGGTGTTTCACTCAGATAGGTCAGTTCCACCGGGAAGGCAACCGCGTACCGAGCTGGCTTGATAAGATTCCTCGCGAAAACAATGGGCACTTAAGCCAGCCATTCCAGGTCCAATTCGATCAATTTCGCTTTGGTGGGAAATCCAGTCTCACGATCCCATCCGGTCATGTCGTAATAGAGATTCAGCATTTCGGCGAACTCGCCCTTATCAATCGCAACGCCTTCAAGAGCTCCAGCCATGAGAGGTTCGAACATACGTTCCGGCAGATTGTCATCCGCGGGAGTGAATCCTTCACGCACGTTGAAGGCGCGTTTCAACATATTTGTGCGCTCCGACACCTTTAGCATTTCCCAGACACTGACATTCCAACCCGTAACTGCACTGACATATACGCCGAGTTTGTCGATCAACAGGTCGTTGATCGGTTCACCCACAAAGTCGCACATACCCACGGTGTCGTAAAGTGTCCAGACCAATTGTGTGTAGTAATAGGCTTTCACCTTCTTAGGTCCCATGTCAAGCCGATCAACTGGTTCGATCAGCCCCAGTGACGAGAGCGCGCTGAACCCCTGCGGATCGAACGACTCGTAGAAGGGGTCGTGTGGCGCCTCCATGTGGTCCGCGCCGGTAGGAGATGTGGCATACGCCAATGCCAGGCTCCGCTTGCCTCTCGGTTCGTGCATGGGTAGTTCCTGGCCCTTAACGTGCATGGCATAATGGTCGGCTCCGTTACCATATCGGTCAGCGGCGCGCTTGACACCTTCAGCCAATATATCACCGATACCCTCACGTTTCGCAATCATGTCGATCAGTTGAAGTGCCACCGATTCGTCGCCCCAGTTGAGCGCGATGCCCCCGGTATCCTCATCGGTAATGATGCCTTTCTCATAGCACTCCATTGCGAAGGCGATGACCGCCCCGGTGGATATGGAATCGAGCACATACTGAGCAAGGCGCTTATTGGCCTCGGCAATGTGTTTCAGGTTGCCGATACCGAGAAGGGAGCCGTTAGCGGCTATGGTTTCGTATTCAGGTCCACCATACTCGGCAGTAATGTCGGTGCCCTCCACGGCGACCTCTCTCTTGCAGGCCACGACGCATGCATGACAGGTGCCACGGTTTACTAGGATGGTGTCGCGCATCCTCTCTCCACTGATTTCGAGCGCATCAGCGAAACTACCATCGCGGAAATTATAGGTGGGTAGAATTCCGTCCGCATCGAGGTGTCGCACGCCCTGGGCCGTACCCATGTCGTGTCGCGGGTCGGCTGCCTTATCGTAGGTCTCTTTGAACCATTTGAACACGCCCTGAGCATCTTCCTTGGAAGCGGGCTCCATTCTCTTTCTGCCGCGACAGACAATGGCCTTGAGTTTCTTTGATCCCATAACGGCACCAAGGCCGGCTCTTCCGTGGAAGTGTCGTTGCTGATTGACGAGTGCCGCGTACCGTACGAGGTTTTCACCGGCGATTCCCGTCTGGAGCACCCGGATTTTCTTATCTCCGATCTCCTCCTCGAGTCCATGTTGTACGGCATCCGCCAGTTGGCCCCAATATTGGGCCGCATCCCTTATTTCGCAGGATCCTTCATTGACGTCCAGGTATACGGGTGCATCGGACTGTCCTTCGATGATAATACCATCGTAGCCCGCGGACTTGAGTGCCGGCCCCCAATATCCGCCTGCTTCGGCTTCACCATATCCGCCTGTCAGAGGCGATTTGGCGACGGCAGAATAACGATTGGCTCCTGAGAGCGGTGCTCCGTTTATAACGCTGGTCATGAAGATGAGCTTGTTTTCAGGCCCCAGTGGATCCGCGCCAGGTGGTACCTCTTTATAGAGGTAATATGCTCCCAAGCCGCCTCCGCCGAGATAGCGCCTGAATAGCGTCTCGTCTGGGGTTTCGGTGGAAATCGTACCAGACGTCAGATTAACGCGAAGGATTGTTCCATTATATCCCTTTGGCATTTTTGCGGCACTCCCGGTTCTGGGTAATAGTTTTACGAAGAAGAATCTATGCTGGATTGACTCCGAATACCGTTCAGGGCCAAGCTATTTTTGTGATCCATTCCGGTACTCCCGGCTGTGATTCATGGTCCTTACCCATTGAAATCGCCCAGCGATGCAACCATGAAAATCCGGTACGGCCAGTGTATGTATCTGGAAGCGAATAGGCGGGGTCTTCCAGCGCCTCATCGAGACTCACGAACTGATATCCTCTATCGCGCAACATGCGCACCAGATGGGGCAGATAGTCAGCGTTCAGAAGGTTTGCATGAATCAACAAGGTCTGCGCTGGTTCGCGGCCAATGATCCGCCGCGAGAATGTCTCATAGAAGCCGAAGATGTCTGACATGTAGCTTACATAGTCCGAGCCGATTCGGTTCATCAGTTCGGTTTCCTTGTCGCGCCAGGCGTTGTAGTACGCCAACGCGTATACATACTCGTCGTTGTCAATGGTCACGGGCGCGATTGTGTATTCCCGTTCCTGTAGGAATGCCTCAAACAAGGCACGACGTTCCTGGTCGGGTCCCGTGTTCAGGCGCGGGTGGCGAAAGTATCTCAATGGGAGCCCCTTCCCGGCGAGGAGGGTGCCTGTAACTTTTTCACCTTTGATTACGTCTTGTTTGAATACGTCGAGGGGGGTCTCGTAGAACCACAGGTGGCCATAGGTGTGATTTCCTAGGGTGAATCCACTGTCGAGCCAGGCCCGCAGTAGCGCGCTCCGTTCCGTGAGTTCTCCGGGTACATGTAGCTTAACTTCGTTGACGAAGCCAATAGCCGGTATCTGTGCTGTTTTGAGTCCCGACAGCAGCCTGTCGGTGATCGTTCTCATGAATTCAAGATCGCGGCTACGTACAGCGGGTAGATCGTCGATTGTGAAAGCCACCGAACGGTCATGCTGTTGGGCATGGGCGTTTACGGGCATCAGTAAAAGAAGGACTGCAAGCAGGTTGCTTATCCACCCGCCAGCCCAGGTCGTGCGTATTTTGATCTGATTGCGCATAATGAGATTATTAGATGATTTTCAATCGGGTGTCAACTGGCTTATGCCCTGTACGGACCTATTTTGGATGGTCTCTTTGAGTCGCGCCCCCGGCGTCATGTTGAGGCGATCTGTTAACGCCCGGCTCCGCTTACCCGTCTGAAATGGTGGACCGTCCCGTCATTAACGGGCAGGTACCAACCTTTTTGCGTATTTTCCAGTCGCTATTAGACATCAGGATACATTCTTGTTGAATATCACCTCGGTGATGTGTGGTTCATTCACCGTAACTACAATAGATTCATAATTGAGAGGTCTGCACAGATGTTTAGAAGTTATCTTACCGTCGCATTACGCAACATCGTCAAGCATAAGGGTTACACACTGATCAATGTGCTTGGCCTAGCCATTGGAATGGCATGCTGTACCCTGATACTCCTGTACGTACAAGACGAACTAAGTTTTGATAGATATCATGACCGCGCCGATCGGATCTATCGTGTCGTCAATGAAACAGTGGTCGGAGACAATCATGCATTCAGTGCTCAGACGGCGCCGCCGTGGGGGCCAGCGCTTGTCAAGGACTACCCCGAAGTAGTCAATATGGTGCGTTTCAAGACGCCCAATTCGCGCTGGTTGATCAAGCACGAGGAGAGAGAGTTCTGGGAGCGGGGATTCTTCTTTGCGGATTCCACGATATTCGATGTCTTCAGTTACTCATTTGTTCAGGGCAATCCCAGAACGGCCTTGAACGGCCCTAACAGTGTGGTGATAAACGAGTCTACGGCCAAACGATACTTCGGTGATGAAGATCCAATGGGTAAAGTCTTCAATGCGGAAGATTTCCTGATGTTGACTGTAACTGGCATTGTTGAAGATATGCCTAGGAACTCTCATTTTCATTACGACTTTCTGGTTTCATTTTCATCGCTCGGGCCCGGGCCCGGTGCGAATATGTATGGTAATCTCTACAGTCCCAGCTTCGGTCAAATGGGCGCCAATACGATTATCTACACCTATCTACTCTTGGCCGAAGGCGCTTCAGCTTCCGACCTTGAGGCAAAACTCCCATCATTTATAGATGGCTACCTCGGGGATCGGCTTCGCCAGCGGGAAATCCAGTTCAAACCTACGCTGCAGCCGATGCCGGACATCCACCTGTACTCCGCCCTTGAGGCTGAGATGGAAGCCAATGGGGATATTCAGTACGTGTACATTTTTTCCGCGCTGGCTTTTATCATCCTTGCAATAGCATGTATCAATTTCATGAATCTCGCTACAGCCCGATCCGCCAACCGTGCACGGGAAGTGGGTATGCGAAAGGTCGTCGGGGCAAACCGTAGTCACCTGGTCTGGCAGTTCATCGGTGAGTCTATGATATTGGCGTTTATCTCCATGCTGGTCTCGGTGGGGCTGTGTTATCTTCTGCTGCCAGCTTTCAATGGCCTGGCCGGCAAGACACTGGTTCTCGACATAACGGATGTTCGCTTCATCACTGGTTTGGCTGCTATTGTACTCCTGGTCGGATTTCTCTCCGGTAGCTATCCGGCTGTTTTCCTTTCCTCATTCAGGCCGGTAGCGGTCTTGCAGGGCGCTATGAAAGCGGGTGCGGCGAGCACGCGTCTCAGGCAGGTTCTTGTGGTAGGGCAGTTCTCCATGGCCATTCTCATGATCGTGGGCACAGCTACTGTCTATAGTCAACTGGATTACGTGCGTAACCGAAAGCTCGGATTCAACAAGGAAAACGTCGTCACGATTCGTCTGGCTAATATCTTTATATCTCAGAGATACGAGGAGTCGTTCCGGAAGGCCGTGGTGGAACATCCCGACATACTCGGTGCTACAGGGGCCTCCAGTATGCCCGGTGGGCTGATCAACACGATTCCCATTGGGGACGACAACTTCACGATGCAGTACATTATGGCAGATTACGACTATGTACGGACTATGGGCATAGAACTGGTGAGTGGGCGCGAGTTCTCGCTTGAGTTTGGAACCGATGAACAGCAAGCCGTAATTCTCAACGAGACAGCCGTTCGGGAGCTCGGATTGGATGATCCTCTCGGCAAGGAGCTTAAGATCAGCGGCTCAAATCAGCCGGGGCCCAGGGTGATCGGCGTGGCTAAGGATTTCCACATGAAGTCCTTGCATCAGAAGATCCAACCGTTGGCAATTCTGGCAACGTCTACACCAGGCAACCTGTGGTACGCGTCTATCAGGATTCGTGGTGACAACGTTCAGAGCGCCATGGCGGCCATAGAAGACAAGTGGCAGGAAGTATTGCCCGATTTTCCATACGAGTTCACCTTCCTGGATGATGACTACGATAATCTGTATAAAGCGGAACAGCAATTGGAGCAGGTTTTTGGCGCCTTTGCTACGTTCGCGATTCTCGTTACGTGCCTGGGTCTGTTCGGACTGGCCTCTTTCATGGCAGAGCAGCGAACACGTGAGATCGGTGTCCGCAAGGTCCTCGGTGCCACTGTTCCAGATATAGTCCGTCTGCTCTCTCGAAACTTCACCGGTCTGGTCATCGCCGCCTTTGTGATCGCGACGCCTCTGGCCTACTATGCCATGAACCAGTGGCTCTCGAGCTTTGCATACCATACCGAACTAAGTCTCTGGAATTTCGTCATTGCGGGTGCCGTTGCCATGGTGATCGCATGGCTCACGGTCGGATATCAGGCTCTTAAGGCTGCCACTGCGAATCCGGTGAACTCCCTCAGGCCACAATAGAAACTCGGCAACCATGATTCCCTGTTAGCCGTTCCAGATGTTTTTGGGACGGCTAACTTTTTATTGACAAAGTCGATCGATCTATATACATAGAAAAATATGTTACATAGATATGCAATGTATATGTGTCAATGAGGTGCAATTTGATTTCTAAAACATTAGTGGCAGCGTCAACCAGGCCAATAATCCTCTCGATTCTTTTCAGTGGCGAGAATTATGGATACGAGATTATCCAGAGAGTGAAGGGCATTTCAGGAGGTACTATGGAGTGGTCCGACGGGATGCTGTATCCAGTTCTTCATCGTCTTGAGAGAGAGGGACTCATTGTATCTCAATGGAAGGTCTCGGATGGAACCCGCCCGCGCAAGTACTATACGATTACCGATACTGGGCGGACCGAGTTGGCTGCGGAAAGGAAGCAGTGGCTAAATGTGCACGAGGCCATGCTGAAACTTTGGGAACCGTTACCGGCACTGAAATAACTATGGAGATGGTTACTATGTTTAGCCTGGAAAGCGCCATCAAACGTTGGCGCAAGAATGTACGGAAAAACCCATCCTTCGAAGATGGTTATATAATCGAGCTGGAGTCCCATCTAAGAGATGATATTGAATCCCGCATGGCGCGTGGATGCGATATTAAGGAAGCATTCCAACAGTCGGAAGCTGCCCTGGGATCTGTCGATACCATAGCTGCGGATTTCTATAAGACAGATACACGCCGTATCAGTGGTAGGCCAGCCTGGCAACCCAATCCGTGGTCGCCGCCGTTACTCGCTCATTACTGGAGGCATATCTTTCGGAAGATGAGGCGTCATGCGGGGCATTCTATCATAAACATATCTGGCCTCGCGGTCGGTCTAGCGTCCTGTATCCTCATCTTTCTATACGTCAACTTCGAATTGGATTATGACTCGTATCATGTGGATGCCGACCGGGTATTTCGAGTGGCTAAGTCCATGAGTCAGGATGGGCAGAGAAACGACTTTGCGGCAAATTTCCTGATGCTTGCACCCACCCTGCGTACTGATTTTCCTGAAGTTGAATATGCCCTACGATTGCATAAGGAAGCCACTTCTCCCGTGCGAACCGGAGAGGAAGTATTTCACGAAGACGGAATCTTGTATTCAGAGCCGGATATCTCCAACCTGTTTACCATATCTTGGCTCCGTGGGGACCCTACGACCGCGCTCCAGCGTCCGAACACTGGTGTGCTCACGGCGGCTATGGCTGAGAAGTACTTCGGAGCCGAGAATCCTGTAGGTAGGACTATTCAGATCGATTCGAGAATGGCGGGGCGGTTCGATTGTGAGATAACAGGCGTAGTGGATGATCCGCCAATGAATACGCATGTGAGATTTGGTATACTCGTCTCCTGGGAAACTCTCTCACAGGTTGAGGGGATGGATCTGGGCTGGGATTCACCAATGAACGTGCCCACCTATGTTAAGTTAGCTTCCGGAATCGATCGGGACGTATTTGAGGACCGAATCAGTAGGCTGGCGCATCAGTATATTTCCGAAGATGTAAATGGTCGGGGGATAGAGTTCCTGAGCTTTTTACAGCCCTTGCCGGATATCCACCTCTATTCCCATTTGAACTGGGAACTGGGTAATCCGGGCAATCCCCAGTACGTATACTTTTTCTGCGTCGTAGGCGTACTCATTCTGTCAATTGCCTGTATGAATTTTACGAATCTTACAACTGCGCGGGCGGCAGTGAGAGCCAGCGAGGTGGGCCTGCGTAAAGTTGTGGGCGCACTACGTTGGCAGCTGATCTGTCAGTTTCTTGCGGAATCACTTCTGATGTCCACGATGGCTACGGTAATCGCCTTGATTATGGTGGCAGCTTCAATGCCCTATTTCAATAACCTGACAGGCCTGCAGTTCACTCCCGCCGACATAGTGGATCAGAGAATCCTGATGGGGCTTCTCATTCTGGCCATTGGTACTGGTATTGTGGGGGGGAGCTATCCTGCATTCTATTTGTCCGGCTTTCGACCCGCGGGGGTATTGAAAGGGTCGTTTCGAGGTGGCGCTAGAAGGATCCTGATGCGGAAGGTTCTCGTGGTGGGTCAATTCGCTATCTCGATCATCCTGGTCATAGGAACGATCATCTTTTACCAACAGATAGAGTATATGAAGAGTCGTCCGTTGGGATTTCAAAGTGAGCAGAAGCTCGTCCTGAAAATCCCGGACAATGCCATGACCCAAGAGAATCACGAACGGATAAAGAACGAATTTCTACAGCAGAACTCGATAACCGGGGCCACTGCATCTTCAAGCGTACCGGGGCGGTGGATGTACCTATGGCGACTGTGGCCTTCAGGAGAAGAGGCTGAGAATACGCAAATGGTCAACTGCTTTCAGGTGGACCATGATTTTCTTTCTGAATTCGGAATCGAGCTGATTTCCGGGAATACTTGGTCACGAGATCATGGAAGAGGATTTGTCATCAACGAAGCAGCAGTCACGACCTTCGGCTGGAACTCACCAGACGAGGCAATTGGGAAGACCATAGGGAATAATCGTTCCCCCATTGTAGGGGTGGTCAGAAATTTCCACATCAAGGGGCTTCAAGATGTGATCGAGCCGGTCGGAATCTTCCACATGAATGAGGACTTTCGATATATCACTCTAACGGTCAGTACCATCGGGCTCCATGACTCGATAGCTTCCGTCGAGACCATCTATCGGCGTCTATTTCCAGAATCTCTCTTTGATTCATTCTTCCTCGACGACGATTTTAACAATCAGTACCTGGCCGAAGATCAATTCTCCCGGATTATGGGGATTTTTGCTGGACTGGGTCTGTTTATCGCATGCCTTGGATTGTTCGGTATGGTGTCTTTCATCGCAGAGCAAAGGACGAAGGAAATCGGTGTCAGAAAGGTTCTTGGTGCGTCAGGTACCACAATTATGAGGATGCTCTCGGAGGAATTCACTTTCTTAGTGCTGATAGCAAATGTAATCGCCTGGCCCGGCGCCTATTACATCATGCATGGTTTGTGGTTAGCAGATTTTGCATATCGGATAGATTTTGAGGTGGGGCCATTCATAATTGGCGGCCTTATCGTTTTTGTGATCGCCCTGGTCACCATGGCGCACCAGGCACTCAGAGCAGCTCTGAGTAATCCCGTAGAGACACTAAACTACGAATAGGAAACCACTAGTATCATATCAAATATCTACTTTCAGGCACACGTATTCCGATTGCCTCACATGAAGCCGGTGTCAATTGGGATGCCTGACGGGATAAGTGTCGGCTGCTCTAGAGTGCTTGAAGTTGCGCCAGTAATGCCGAACGTCTATGGTTTCGTGAGGCGCAACAGTTCCGCAGTCCCACGTGGTGCGCCCGAGGCTTCATTGGTCAGGACATACAGGGCTCCGTCCGGTCCGGCCTTGACGGCACGAATCCTCTCATCGCGATCTACCAGCAGGCGTTCCTCCCCGACTACCCGATTATTGCTGATCACCAGCCTGGTCAGGTGTGCGCCCGACAGTGCGCCCACGAAAACGCTTCCCTGCCATTCCGGAAACATCTCCCCTTCGTAGAATGAGAGGCTTGATGGCGCGATGGACGGCCGCCAGAAATAAACCGCTTGCTCCATGCCTATCGCTGTGGCCTCGCCATTGCCAATTGGTTTCCCCGAATCATCTGTACCGTATGAGATAACCTTCCATCCATAGTTCTTTCCAGATCGGATAATGTTCAACTCGTCTCCACCGCGGGGACCGTGTTCGGATATCCAGACATCGCCAGTCACGGGATTCGTATCAATTCCAGAAATGTCTCGGTGTCCCACAGTAAACACTTCCGGCATCGCTCCGGTTTTCGAGCGGAACGGATTGTCATCAGGCACGGAACCATCTGCCCGGACGCGCAGTAGCTTTCCGTTGGCGTTGGCGGGATCCTGGGGATTGTCGACGTTGAAGTCACCGGCGCCGGATACGAGAAGACTGCCATTCGGGGAGAAGTGGATTTCCTGAGTGCCAAAGCCACGGAGGACAACTTCAGGATTCTCCACACCCATCTTATCTTCGCGTAATCTTGCACGTGCCACCGTGGCGGTACCTGCCGCTTCAGGATCATTCTCGTCCGCCGCATAATATGAGAAATACAGTAATCGATTGGTCTGAAAGTCAGGATCCAACGCCACGTCGAACCATCCAAATGATGGATAGTCCGGGTACTCAGAGGCTGCTGGTATGCCGCTCAACGGGGGAGAGAGCGTTCCATCCCCACCGAAAATCCTGAGGCCAATCCGGCGCTCGACGATTATGATATCACCATCGGGGAGAAAGGCGAATGCCCACGGGAAGGAAAGCTCAGAAACTACGGATTCCACCTTGTAGGCAGATTCTCTGGCTGCAGGCGCTCGTGTCTGCCCGGCAAAAGCGGGTGATGTAGGAATACGGTCAATCCTGACCACGGGAAGAGATTCTTCCTGCGCTGTAACTGATAGAGGCAGTGTGAATACCAGGTTGATTAGTAACCAAATCGCCCAGTGTGATGAATTCGGCGCCATACGCGGGGTCTCCTTATGCTAAGCAGGAATGAATTGTTAGGGGGACTGTTTGAGAATTTCGTCAATTAGAAAGAGATCGGTAAGCAGAGCCCGGACATGAATCGAAGCGTTCAGGTTATCGATCAGCTGGGAACTGACGTTGTCTTGAGCGATTACCAGGGCCAGGGCTGCCCGGGTCTTCTTACCATCGGACGCGATTAGTTCGAGGAAGGCTTCACTGCCCAAGACGTTTTTATGGGTGGCAGCCTGTTTACCCACCTCAGCCAAACCATCGAGAGCCGTATACATTCCCTCGAGGAACTGCCTGATCTGGGATGTTGGATCATCGTTCTCTCTGCCCTGTGCTGCATAGGCCAGCATGAATTCATAACCTGCCTCTATAGCTTCCACCCGATCTGCCCAGCCTGATTCTATGTGCTCAGTCATTCCTTTTGCTCCTCAGGATCGCTCTCTTGGTCCAGCACCCATACTTTCGGATCGTGATGTGACAAGTATTCATCTTTCGTGATCCACCCTTTGATCATGGAGCGGGTATAAAACAGCTTCTCCGGCCTGATGGCGAAGTAGATATGCATCATCAACATGGGGACAAAGCACAGAGACGCGAATCCGTGAAGCACATATACTATTCCCCATATTTCTGCGGACAGGAAATAGGGATCACGATCCCAGAATGACGAATCAATTCGGTACATCATCAGTATCCCTGTAATGATGACTATGATGCCGAACAAGGTGATCACGTGGTGATATACTTTTTGCATGAGCCAGTATTTGCCGGGTGGTACCTTCAGCATCTCCAGGCGCCCAGCCATGGAGGCGATTACATCTTTGAATTCCGCTGCTCTGATCCACATGGTCCTCCAGTCTTGATACAGCAATGCGTAGACCGTATGGAAAACGATGGAAGCGGTGAAAGCGAGACCTGTAACCCAATGAATGGTCACCCACGCAAATTTGATTCCAAGAATGGGCAGAAATGAGGAAAGAATCAAGGCTATGACGCTGGCTGCAATGAGCCAGTGATTAAGCCGTGTGGTGAGGCTGTGACGGGCAACATGCTTCTCCTGACTGCCGTCCTCCGGTAATGTGGTTTCTACCACCGTCATTCATGCCCCTTTTTCTGGTTCACCAGACGCATATAAACCATGTGGAGCAAGATAAACGCGCCGCCGGCACCCACAAAGTACCAGAAAAGATCCCACGACATGCCTTCGAGGACTGTCTGTCCCCAGGCATCTCTACTGTAGCGGAGGAATTCCATTAACTGTCCCGGATGGCTCGCTTCACCAGATTTTCCATGAGCGGCACTTTGAATTCATTAAAGTTGAGTGTCGTGGCGCCTCTGCTGGCCGATCCCGCGGCGCGATCAGCGGTTTCATTATCGGGCGCGGATCCCTTTACGATGCCCTCCACCACGGACATTCGTTTCGGCACACACTCTACGCCACCGATGGCCATCCGGATATCGGATATCACGTCACCATCGACTTTCATGGCTGAGGCTATGTTAACGAGCGCGAAATCCCAGGTATTCCGATCTGCCACCTTCTCGAAATAGAATCGAGCCTCGGACCATGTTGCGGGAATGCGTATGCTCTTCAAAATGTCCCCCGGTTGCAGAACTGTCATACGCGTGATATCGATATCAGGACCAATGAAGAATTCTTCTATGGGTATGGTCTTTTCGCCTTCGGTATTAATGATAACTACCTGGGCATCCAACGCCACGAGTGCGGGCGCAGCGTCCGAAGGTGATACGGCCACACACCGGTCTGCTCCAAACAGGCAGTGTTCTCGATCTATGCCCTCCGGGGTATCCGCATAGCAGGTATTCCCGCCCATACGATAGCAGTCCAGTCCATATCGATAGTACCAACAACGAGTGTCCTGGCAGATATTTCCCCCAATGGTGCCCACATTCCGAATCTGGGGACTGGCGACGTGGGAGACGGCTTCTGCCAGTAGGCCGTATTTAGCCTGGATAACTGGGGCTGCCAGAACCTCCGTCAGGGTGGTCAAGGCACCGATCTCAATACCGTCGCCTGTTTCTCGTACGCCTTTTAACTCGTTGATGCCATTTATGTCGATCACTGCCTTTGGTTGTTTCGCGCGATCCTTAAACCAGTCTAAGCTGTCCTGGCCTCCGGCCATGATCCAGCTTTCGTCACCGTATCGATCAAGCAAGTCCAGTGCGTTGGCGATGTCGGCCGGCTGGAACAGCTCGAAGTTTGCCATTACGTCCTTTGGCATGCCCTGTCTCCCTTTTTATACCGTATTGGTCTTCATAGACTTACCTGGTTGCGGACGTCCCGCTGCAGCGTTCAATATCTGATCAGGAGTTACTGGCGTTCGGTTGAAATAGTGTCCGCCAAGGGCGTCGGATATTGCACAGAGCAGGGCGGAAGCCGCACAGCCTTGAAGTGGTTCACCAGCCCCTTTGGCTCCTACAGGATTCTGCGGATCCGATTTGTTCACAGCCCCCGTCTTCATGGCCGGTGGAACATCAAGGTATGAAGGAGGCTTGCATTGATAGAGTGCCAGATTGGCCGGCAGGCCATTCTGGGGATCATAGACATATCGTTCCAGCGAAGCCAGACCGAAACCCATTACCGCACCGCCCTTTATCTGTGTTTCAAGGCCCTTAGGATGAATTACTGTACCACAATCGGAGATGCCCAAATAGTCAAGAATCTCGAATTTCCCGGTTTCCAGATCCAGCTCAATCTCTACAAAGCCCGTCGCGAGTGCCGGTACGGTTCCGTTTTTTTCAAGATTGTCTTTGGCTGCGCCTACGAGACCTTTACCTGCCAGACTGGCAACAGCCGCTTTTGTGAGTGAATTAAGGTCATCTGCTGACTCATGTCCTGCATATTCGCCACCCAACCCGATTGCACGCTGCGCAGCTTGGGCGAAAGTCAATTGCTTCGACCTGTCTGCTTTCCGAAATACCTTCTCGTCGGC
The DNA here is from genome assembly GCA_018667995.1 of Candidatus Latescibacterota bacterium. Lineage (GTDB taxonomy): Bacteria > JAAXHH01 > JAAXHH01 > JAAXHH01 > JABIQT01 > JABIQT01. The sequence goes on along the minus strand of JABIQT010000603.1, from coordinate 1,756 downwards.
GATATCATAGTCGCGCGCCGCTCCACCCAGATCTTTGGCTGCGATCTCGAGCAGTTTCCGTCGGGCGTCCATGGCGGCCGCATAGTTTGTACGCGTCATGGTGAAGGAGGTGTTACTTCCGAATTGACCCAGATTCCAGGGCAGAGCGCGTCGACTATCGCCCCGTTCGACGATGCAGTTGTCCCAGTCGTAGTCCAGCACTTCCGCGGCAACTCGAGAAGTGGAGCTGTGGGAGAAGGTACCCAGGTTGCCGACACCTGTGTGGATATGCAGTTTGCCATCGGGCGAGATGTGGACCAATCCGTCAAAGCCACTGGAACCTGCCGGGTGAAACGCCTGACCCACACCCACTCCGATTACCTTGGATCCGTTTCTGCGTCGAGCCCGCCTCTTTCGCGCCGGCCAGTCAAACGCCTTGGCGCCTATGTTAAGGGACTCCTTCTGATAGGCACTGGTGACCGGGCTACGCTCGTCACTGTACTTCGATTTGCTGTCTGGCGCATTGATTCTACGAATGGCAAGCCGGTCCAAACCCAGTTGCTCAGCAGCCTTGTCCAGAAGGGGTTCAACCATACATGCAATCTGGTTCTGGCCGGGACCCCGTTGGGCGCCCCTCATAGGGGTATTCGTATAAATAGGTATACCCCGAAACCGCATAGCCTCGGGTGTATATACCAGGGAGACAGCGTCGCCTGCGGATGACCAATCTGAAAATCCGGAGTACGCCCCGTTGTCCTGGACGATATAGAGATCCACGGCCTTAATTCGCCCTCTACGATCAAAGCCCATGCGGATACGCCCTTGGAAGCCGCATCTGGCCGAACCGAGAAAGTACTCTTCAGCTCGGTTTATCCGCATCATGACTGGCCGGCTTATTTTCTTGGACATGAGTGCCGGAATAGCCAAGGCAGGATATGCACCACCCTTTGAGCCGAAGCCACCGCCGCAGAATTCGGATACATACACCAGATCTTTTGGTTCTACGCCGATGTAAGCAGCCAATCCCGGAATCACGAAACTCTGGCTCTGGGTCGATCCGTGCAGGAAGCACTTGCCGTTTTCCCAGTACGCCATGGCAGACCGTGGCTCCATGGACATGTGCGGGTTACTGGCACTTACGAAGCTCTCATCGAGCGTCACGCGTGCCTTGTTGAATCCTCCGTCCACATTCCCATAGGACCATTCTGCCGCCGACTCACCTGTCGGACACTTGTCCTCTCCAGCTGCCGCAAAATCCCGTGCCGTCCACTTGACCGACTTGGATCCCTCCCGACGATCGCGAACGTTGCCCTCCTCTCGCGCGTCTGTTCCACCGGGATATAAACTTTCAAGTGGATCCAGCGTAAATGGCAGAGGCTCATACTCAATACGAATCTGCTCCAATGCGTTCGAGGCTATCTGCTCATCAACGGCCGCTACTGCAAGTATTGGGTCTCCTACGTAGAGTGGTTCATTCGTGAGTATGGGGTTTTGTGGGGATGGCTGTGCGCTCACGTCGTCCGCCGTCAAGACACCAAGGACGCCTTCCATTTCTAGTGCAGCGGAAACGTCGAGACGGGTCACTCTTGCGTGAGGCATTGGACTGAGCAGTATTCGGCAAAAGACCATTCCCTCAACCCGGAAATCTTCGGAATACTTCGCCTTTCCAGTAACCTTCGCCTGCACGTCAGGAGGCGTAAAGTCTCTACCAATTAATCGTGCCATCAGGACACCTCCCCGGCGGCTCGCATCACCGAATTCAGGTAGTTATCATAGG
>JABIQT010000342.1 GCA_018667995.1 Candidatus Latescibacterota bacterium | reverse complement strand
TTCCCATGTTTGAAACTGCTCGATGTAATGTCGTTCGTCTTTGATATCACCTGGCACGACTGCGGCAATCGTCTGCAGTCGTTCGCCGCGTTCTGCCAGAATTTGTGCGGCCACTGCGACAATTGCAGACGAATCCAATCCACCACTCAGTAGGGCCGCGACCGGAGTAGAACTCCGTAGTCTGCATCGTATCGTCTCGAAGAAGAGATCCCTGAAACCTGCAATCCAATCACTGTCGGAAACACCCTCCATTCCCAAGGTAGGGGCTACTCTCCAATATGAGTGCTTCTCAATTCCCGCTGATGAAATGGCTATGGCAGTCGCTTTGGGTATCTGGACGATGTCTCGATAAAAGGTAGTTTCAAGATCAAAATAGCTAGTCGGAAATGGTAATGCGGCCAACTTCTGAAAATTCAAATTCGTATTCACACCAGGTACTGCGAGGAGAGGCTTGATCTCAGAGGCAAACGCTATGTATTGGGGTAATCTGGTGTAGTAGAGTGCGCGCACATTCATAGGATCTGTGGCACAGAATAGAACTTTCTGTTCGGTATCCCAAATGGCAAACGCAAAATCACCCAGCAAATGCTCGCAACAGCTGATACCCCAGTGTTGGTATGCGCATAGAATCAACCTGGCATCCGTCACAGGGGATTCCATCGCATTTGGAATTGCCAGCAATCTTTGCAGCTCTTCACGATTATCTAGTCGGGCTGACGCCGTTATGGAGAGGTTGTTCGAGATATATGGAACCCCACCCAAGGAATCTTCTGGCGTAATATGCATCATCTGAATACCAAGAGAGGCCGGGCCATCCGTGGTGATGGCAACTCCATCCGGGCCCCTGTGAGACAATGCAGCAGCCATGCCCTCGATCGCTTCGGGATTCACCGGGCGCCCCTCGGGACTGCATATTCCAAATATAGCACTCATGAGATCATAGACGAGAGGCAAACTGAAAGATAAGAAGGCGAAGAGCTGGGTGCGTATTCATACGATCGACTTCACGCGGGATTAGACAAAAAAACATCGGGGCAAAACGTTATGCTTTGCCCCGATGAAGTGTTGCGCACGTACAGAAAAGGTCGAATAAAACTACACCGGGCCGTACGGATCATCGGCGTAGATCTGTGCATCCGGACCTGTAGGCTGTTGCGTGTTCAGAGTTACGTCCTCGACACGACCGAGACGGCGCAACACTGGACGACTATATACTTTCATTAAAACCCTCCTTTGAAGGGGTGGACGGTTGGACACAGCTGGAATGCTGTGCCTGGATTGATACAGGGCGACGTAAGCTCCTGCATCACGATACTGTGTTGCATTTTACTGAAAACACTGGGATATTCCCTGGCAGAAATCGGCACAGCTTCCCCACGGTGTTCACTCAGATCGAGTAGCGCACCGTAGTTCCTATATCTGCGTTGAACTAGGAATTTGTCTTTCCTGACCCAATCTTGTCAAGAAAAAGTATAGATGCACTTTAAATGTCGCCCTCAATCTGATCCACGAGTTCATCCAGCATGAACCCATGGGTAGGTCTGACTACGCGTCTCACAAGTGCATTCTGAGCGACGGAGGTGGCTAGCCTAAAATGACTGGCGCCCGTACCGAGCCCATCCAAGAATTGATTCCAGTACGTGTTCGTCACGAGTATATTGAACTTCTCAACGCCCTCAACAGGGATAATCTCGATTTCATCGACATCCGACGGCGTTAACCAATACACGGCATGCAACGAAACGGGGGCCGGATCGAACCGCTCCCGGACCGAAACAAGGTATTTATCCTTGGATCGCCAGGTCATTCGTTCCAGGTTCCGCGTGTCCATATCCAGTCTGTCAGTTGTGGCCCGTGTGATCTTGAGTTCGGGATATCCCGGGTAAACGGTTGGTCCATCGGCGCCTTCTGAGATCACACATATATCATCGGTCAGGATCTGATATCCCCGGCTGTGAAAAGCGCCCGCAAGGGTCGATTTTCCTGCACCAACTTGCCCCGTAAAGATGATCACCCCTGCGTCGGTTTTCACGGCGCTCGCGTGAAATGGCAAGAGTCCACGCTGATGGATAAGAGCACCGAAAGCCGAACCTGTGAGGAACAGATACATCTGGTTATCATCGCTACCGGGTACACGGTCAACAACGATCTCCTTACCATCTGTGACAAGGAACCTTGCCACGTCGTCCACACGAAAGAGTAACTGACCTGGCTTCGCATCAAAGAACCTATGCGATGAAGCCGCCCCGGGCAGGTTCTCCGCCACCTCGCCGTAACTCATGTGTACGTCAGGTTCACCATCGCTCGGTATCAAGAGAGGACATTCGAAGTCCGATTCAATGCACAATCCGAATACAGTATACTTGTAGCTCATAGATTTAGTTTTTTGGATCCCAGTTAACAGCTGTGACTAGAGTATAATAGCCGTTGGGCGAAGGTGAGGCGGTGACAGCCGTCACACGACTGTTAGTAAATAGATGTGACCTCGAATAGAATAGAGGATAGAGCATTGTAGCGGCCTCACCAAGATTTTGAAAGTAAAATATCATGATATGGCCCGTCTTGACACGCTATCCTCCTATGTTTATTATTGGTAGGACTAACTGTCGACTCAAAATGAGATTCTGAAGGGGAATTCATGACCAGTGAGAATAGCCTGACGCTTAATACCACGGTGACGGCTTCTGATGACGTAGTAGTCAGTACCTTAGATGACGAAATTGTGATGATGAGCGTTGAAAATGGAGCATACTACAGCCTGGATGACATTGGCCGGCGGGTCTGGGAGCTACTTGAAAAGCCACTATCTGTGTCAGCCGTATGCGACGTCATTGTTGACGAGTACGATGTAACACGCAGCGAGTGCGAACAGGATATGCTGACCTGGCTCGGTGAACTGACCGATGAGAAGTTGGTGCAGATTGTAGATGGCTAAGGATGGAAGGGCCACAGGACGCAGCATTTTTGATGTGCTACTTGTTTTGGAGGCAGCCCTCTTTCTCATACTTACGCGACTAGCGCTTTTTGCGCTACCATTTCGTAGAATTTCGCCGTTTCTGGGCGTCCATCTTCAAACGTCATCTGAACAATTGTCATCACGAACCGAGTGGTGCGCGCGACGGGTTGGTCGAGGGATACACTTCGCGTTTCTCCGCCTGCCCTGGCATTCTACCTGCCTGGTGCAGGCGATCGCGGCCATGATGATGTTGAGGCGAAGAGGTGAGGCCAGCACACTATATATTGGCGTTGGTCGGGAGAATGAGACTTTTGGTGCCCATGCTTGGCTACGTAGCGGTCAGTTCATAGTGACTGGTGGAGATGAGAAGGATAAATTCAAAGTCCTCAGCAGCTTCATGCAACCAGGCCGACAAGAATCTATACCGGACACCGAAGCTGATGTCTAATTACGACCTTCAGCGGAGCCCTGTGGAGTTCCAGCTAATGGTTTCTCTCCTACGTCTTCCTACCCAACCAGAAATAGAGAGTAACGTACAGCATTTGATGTCCCAGAAGCCAGACTGGTCACAATTTGTAAAACTGGCGATCCGGCACAAGGTTGTGCCTCAGCTATATGGAACTCTGGACGCCGCGTCCAAATCGATTTGGCCCTCGGAAACCAGAGACACCTTAAAGCGGGTG
>JABIQT010000345.1 GCA_018667995.1 Candidatus Latescibacterota bacterium | reverse complement strand
TCATCGTCCTTGTCGACTTCGCTCATCGTGCGCTCATTCCAAGTTGTCTATAGCATCAGACAGGAGCTGTTTCTCGTGAATTCGGGCATAGAGCCCCTCTTGTGCCAGAAGCTCATCGTGACAACCCCGCTGCACAATACGCCCCTCGTCAAGAACCAAGATCATGTCCGCGTCTTTTATGGTCGAAATTCTGTGCGAGACAATGATGCAGGTTCGATTGTTCATAACAGATTTCAAACGACCCAGTATCTCTTCCTCCGTGTACGTGTCGACACTTGAGAGCGCGTCGTCGAGGACCAGGATCTGGGGGTCCGTAATGACAGCACGCGAGATGGCCGTCCTTTGTTTCTGCCCGCCGGACAGCGTCACGCCTCTTTCCCCGACCATAGTATCAAATCCATTCGGGAACTCCTCGATCTCCGCTCGGATTTGGGATACTTCCGATGCCGCCTGTATCTCTTCGTCAGAGGCATCGGGATTCCCATAGGCGATATTCTCACCAATCGTTCGCGAGAAAAGAAGTGTTTCCTGTGGAACCACTCCAATGGCAGCGCGAAGTGTTTTGAGCGGCATGCTGCATACGTCACGACCATCGATGAAAATGGTTCCTGGTGGAGGATCGTACATTCTGGAGATTAGATTTAACAGGGTGCTCTTACCGGATCCGGTCGGGCCGATGATGGCGAGGGTACGCCCGGCCTTTAGCTCGAAGGAGATATCGTGGAGCACCGTTTCATCGCCAAAACCGAAGGATAGATTTGAAAATGTAACGCTACCTTCTGCCACCGGATCTGCATTTCCGCCGGCCATTCCGCTATCCTCAGGCTGTGAATCCAGGAGTTCATTCATGCGGTGCATGGATGCCATCCCTCGCTGGATGACATTGATGACCCATCCGAAGGCCATCAGGGGCCACATAAGGAATGCCAGATACGTCTCAAAGGCTACTAATTCACCAAGGGTTATGCTGTTCTCGATGACCAGAATGCCCCCATACCAGATCACGATCACACTACTCATTCCCGCAATGGTGCCCATAAGCGGCCAGATGGTCCCTTGAATCTTGATCAGATCCATGCTATGTCTGACATAGTCCTGACTGGCGCGCTGGAATTTCTCGACCAGCTTCTCTTCCCGCCCATATGCTTTCACGACACGCACTCCGGCTATGCTCTCCTGGGCAAGACCGCTGATTTCAGCGATCTGTTCCTGGACCTGACGAGAACGGGTGTAGAGGCGCTTGCTGAGTCTGTTGCTGGAGAGCGGAAGTATTAACATCGGAATCAGTGCATACATAGTTAGCGTGGGATTCATTGCGAGCAGTGTAATCACCACGGCGATAAACACGACAATAGCATTGCCACTATACATGATACCCGGCCCCAGCAGCATTCTGACAGCCTGCATATCGTTGGTACACCGGGACATGATATCGCCTGTTTTCATGGTATGAAAGAAGGACGGCGTTAGTTTCTGGATGTGGCTAAAGAGATCATTACGCATATCGTATTCCACGCGTCTCGAGACTACTCCGAGCGTCTGTCGCACGTAGTATTTGAACACGCCCTGGATCACGAAAACGCCAAAGAAGGCTATTGCATAGACGGAAAGGCTCGTGGTCTCAGGAGAGACACGGAGCGCATCAACAGCCTGCCTCAAAACTTGAGGCGCAAGCAGCATGATAAGATTGGATAGAAAGAGAGCCAGGAACCCGAATGCCATGGTTCCTTTGTATCGCAGGAGATAAGGTATCAGTCGCTTGAGCGAGCCTATGGATCAAACCTCGGTTACGGGGTAAGAGTACTACTGAGGACCTACCGAGCGACCGCCATAATACAGTACTGAGGTCGATGTATCAAGCGCTAATTCTTACCTTGACTTCCCTATATCTGCAAGATAGTCTGCACTGGCCATGACCTGACCGTCGACGTCCAGACCAGCGGTAATATAAAGGAAAAACGATGTCACAGTTTGAACGCCTGATTTCGATCATGAAGAAGCTAAGATCTGAAGGTGGATGTCCCTGGGACCGTGAGCAGACGCACGAATCGCTACGCCCGTATCTTATAGAAGAAGCTTATGAAGTACTGGACGCTATCGATGCGAAAGATGATGATGAACTGCGTGTTGAACTGGGTGACCTACTGCTACAAGTAGTATTTCACGCCCAGCTGGCATCCGAAGACGGGCGTTTTGCGATTGAGGATGTCTCGGAGGCGGTCTCGGACAAGCTTGTCCGCAGGCACCCTCATGTATTCAGCGATGCGGTTGCAGAAACATCCAAGCAGGTCCTTACAAACTGGGAAAACATCAAGAAGGAAGAACATGGCGACAAGAGGAAATCTATTCTCGATGGACTTCCACGACATCTTCCCGCTCTCCTTAAGGCATTCCGCATACAAGAGAAGGTATCGAGGGTAAATTTCGATTGGGATGAAGTGAGCGATGTGTTTTCCAAAGTTCGTGAGGAGATGGCCGAACTGGAGCAAGCCTTTGAAGCAAGGAGTCAGAAGCAGCTGGAAGAGGAGTTCGGGGACCTGATGTTCTCAATGGTTAACCTTGCCAGGCATCTGAAAATAACGCCCGAAGATGCTCTGCGAGCTTCCAACGAAAAATTCACTTCCAGATTTGGATACATCGAGGAACAGATGGACGCTCGTGGCGAGGATCTGTCAGACACGACACTTGAGAGGCTAGATGTACTGTGGGATGAAGCGAAAGCATTGGAGAAGAGAGATTGATGGTGCCACTCATGTCTCGCGTTGTTCAGCCTTGCTTCCGGAACTTCCTCATTATCCAGGTCCATACAATAGGCATCAGAAGATAGGCGATGAGTCCGACATCGAGTGTGTTCTCAAAGGTCGTAAATTCTGACGCATAATGATCGCTATCCCAGTAGCTTACTGGACTTGCAAAACGGTAAGTCCAGTCCAGGGGAAAGAACACCAGTGGACCGTCATCATTGTGCGTAAGGATATCAATCACCGCATGAATCATACATGCAGAGAAGAACCAGAACCACCACGATTCCAAGACGCGTCCATTGCCGTGAACCTTCCAGAGAGTGACGATGGCCACAGCCAGGATGAATGGGGCCTGAAAGAAATTGTGGGATGCTATCCAAAATGGATCATTGAAGAATAACACATCGAAAAGATGCCTGAACGTATCCCGAGTCTCCCACTGGAGGAAGTAATGAAAATAGAGATATCCTCCAACAGACATGGTCAGAAGCGGAATGTCGGGAGCGACCGATCCCAGGTAGACGGCGCTCTTTGCTATAGGAACTTTCGGAAATACCTTCCTAAGTGCTGCCGTAATTAGAAAGTGCGAATAGGTACGCAAAGATGCTTCCTCTCAAGGTTTCGGCCAGATGACGTCCTCCATGATAAGATGTGTCCCGAATTCAGTCC
>JABIQT010000614.1 GCA_018667995.1 Candidatus Latescibacterota bacterium | reverse complement strand
TGAACGAACTGAACGAGGACATTATATGATAGCATTGCAAGGCCTGTCAGCAATATCCAGGCGCGGTTAGGATAAAAACATAGAAATGGTACAATCCACACCAGATACCAAACCTGGAGCGTGGGCGTCAACAGTAAATAGGCTCCAATGAGGATGTATGCGGTACGAATGTGATCAGTGCCACCCAACAGGCGCCCCAATACGACAACGGCAAATATACTTCCGATCACTATCTTTGCTCCCGTTAACGATCCGGTCATTTCAAGCACCGCCGTGAAGATACTATCATTGAATCGCCACTTATCACTGTAGACCATGAGACCCTGAAACAGGTCCATCCCGGCATCTATATAGAACATGTAGAACAAAGTGATCACAGCGGGAAAGGCGAGGAATGGCGCGATACGTCGGACCTGGAGGTAAAAGGAAGGGATCAAGACTACAGAAAAGAACTTTGCAACGAAGGACAAGGCGAGCCAGACGATGGAGAATACCTGACGGTCGCGGATCATGAAGAGAATTGAGAGAAGAAGCAGAAGAAGCGCCAGCGAGTCGTTGTGCCCACTGCCGGTGATTTCTACGAGTACGAGAGGGTTCCAAGCATATATGAGAATTCGGGAAGTAGCTACCCTTCTCAATCTCAGCATCTGCAACAATACAACAATTATCCCAAGGTCGCACATCATGAAGAAAAACTTCATGGCCAAGGGCGTGTGCGCGATCGCGTCGACGGTGCGAAAAGCAAGCTGCAATAATGGTGGATATATAGTGGGGATGTGCTTATTATTGACCCCTGTCCAGTAGCCATCCCGATATACGGAGGTCTCTAACGCTTCTGGAGGGTGCAGGTAGGGATTTATTCCATGGTTCTGCACGCTCCCATCCCAAACATATCGGTAGATATCGTCTGACAAGGTGGCCGGGCTCAGGAGCAAAGTAAATCGGAAAACCATCGCGAAAAGAAGGATTCCCCACGTCACCCGATCTATGGCGGGGCGGACAGATGTGTCGGAACGACTTTCCTGCCGGCTCGTCCGGAGGATTCCTACGATATAGACAATAAACGCAGCGAAAAATGGAAGCCAAAAGACCAGCAGTGTAATCGGTATCCCGCTAATCGCTACAGGCGTCAGACTCGTTCTCAGGTCTCCGATTCGCACTATTTCGATGCACGCAGCTTCTAGCAGAAGCCCCAACAGTATCACACCTATTAGGTTCCGGCCCGAGTTAACAGATTCCGCGCCAGGCGATCGAGTCCGAATGTCCTTCTTTTCCATAACTTATCTCGCCCTGTATTTTACAGTCCTGCTTCTCTTGGCCATCTACGGTGCCCATAGGTATCTGATGGTGTACCTGTATTACAAATATAAAGACCGTACCGGCGGGCCGAAAGCCGAAACTGAGCCCGCTGAATGGCCCACAGTAACGATCCAGCTCCCAGTATTCAACGAGCAATTCGTCGTCGAAAGATTGATCGACACGATATGTGTAATTGACTACCCCCCGAGCAAACTTGAAATACAGGTCCTGGACGACTCAACAGACGAGACTACTGGAATAGCCCGGGCATGCGTGGATAAACACCAAGCTCGGGGTGTCGAGATTCAATATCTTCATCGGCCGGATAGGTCCGGCTTCAAGGCCGGTGCGCTCGAGGAAGGTCTCAAGCAGTCTCACGGCGAATTTGTGGCTATCTTCGATGCTGACTTTATCCCTCCGCCGGACATCTTGAAGAGGACCATTCCCGGATTCGCCGACGCGGGCATATCCATGGTACAGACAAGATGGGATCACCTTAATCGGGACTACTCCCTGCTCACGCAGGTCCAGGCAATGATGCTGGACGGCCATTTCGTTATGGAGCACGGCGCCAGACATCGGTCAGGAAGATGCTACAATTTCAACGGTACGGCCGGCATATGGCGCCGTAGCAGCATAGCCGAGGCAGGCGGGTGGCAACATGATACGCTGACTGAAGATCTTGATCTGAGCTATCGTGCCCAACTTGCCGGGCAGCGCTTTCTTTTTGTAGACGATGTGGTGTCACCGGCTGAGCTACCCGTTGACATTAATGCCTTCAAATCTCAGCAACACCGTTGGGCCAAGGGATCCATTCAAACCGCGCGAAAACTCCTCCCTGATGTGCTGCGTAGCGACATGCCCTGGCGCGTGAAACTCGAAGCGGTGTTCCATCTGACCAATAATCTCGCTTATTTGCTTATGCTCATGCTGTCCGTTTTGATGTTCCCGTCAATTGTCATCAGGGTTCGGGAAGGCTGGATCAGCTCATTCTGGATAGATCTTCCATTTCTACTCGCTGCAACGGTCTCTATATCCATATTCTATTTGTGTGCCCAGAGAGAGATATCAATGCGCCATTGGAAGAAGCGTATCATTTATCTCCCTTTTCTCATGTCCATCGGCATCGGGATCTGTATCAATAATTCCAAGGCTGTCCTCGAGGCACTAACAGGATATTGGACTGATTTCCAGAGGACCCCCAAATTTGGCTTTGCACCCGACCAGGAGCGTCTGAAATCTACCAAGTACAGGGGAAGCCGTAATTGGTTGCCGGCGCTCGAATTGCTGTTTGCAGGTCACTTTGCGCTGTTGATCTACTACACAGCAGTGAATAAAATCTACAGTTCCATTCCGTTCTTGCTGTTGTTTTTTGTCGGTTTTCTCTACGTAGGGGTCATGTCACTGTGGCCCTCCGGTTCGCAACGCATTCATGGTTAACGTCACCCCGGACAGACGTCAGTCTGCTTGAGACCCCATGCAAAGTCGCTTAACTCCGTATCTCCTGATATTCATAGCCGTTCTGACGCTTGTTGTATCGCACTGGATTATAGGGCGCCCCACCAGCCATCTTTCTGTTGAGGCGGTGTTCACTGACCCTACAGGTATCAAGGGACCGGCGTCGGGCAGCAGACTGGACATTCTGTCCCGAAGCGCGGTATCAATCATCGACTCCATCAGGCACGTTGAAGCGTTGCGGCCACCGAAGGGGATCATCCGCGCCTTGGAAGATGCGAACCGCGAGGTATTCCTGAGGGGTGCTATCGAACGGCGTGGATTCGCAATGTCACCTAACGTGATAAGCATGCTCAATCGTGTGGCAACCGCGCGCCAACTATACCTCAATCATACACAGAAGACACCTGAATACGCGATTCTCGTAGATGCGATCCGCAGGACTCATGGCCCTTTAGTTGTGTTGGACCTGAAATCGAAAGTTACATCAGTGCTTCCGAGTACACTTCGAAGAGAGGTCTCCTACTATGATCCCTCACGAGTTGAGACAAGTGAACCTACTATTCAAGAGGTCGGGGTCAGTACGGTGATCCTCACGCCAGACGCGCTGACTTTCGAGCGTTACTACAACTGGCTTCGAGCCATCGAGGACTACGACCAGGGCTACCATCGAGATCTCATCGAAAAAGCTATCGTAGCGGCGACCGTCTACCGGGCGGCCACAGTAATATCAGCGGAAACGGACAGTACAGGTGTGGCCGCATTCCCTCCATTCGATCTGGGCAACTACTGGATTACAGGACGCTACCCCCGCGATCTATACAGACTCAGCCGCGAACATCGATCCATGCTATCACGCAGTATCGCTGGTCAAGAGCCTGTTTCAGGGATCACATTCTGGGACCGAGCTTTCACACATACTTTGCTGGCCCCCAGACTGTCGCTCACATCAAAGGATGCCGTCTCTCTCGAAATCAACCTGCCCTGACAAGACTCCGCGACATATCGATCCACTAATGCCTATTTGGCCGCGCCATTTTGGCACTATTGGCCATAAAATCCTTGTTGGGCCGAAGGCCGCGATAAATCGAAACTGGAGCTCCGGTGTTAATTGCTCCTTTTCAACGACTTACCAAAGAGCATGCCACAACGTGTCCGAACTGGCACGCACTTTGCAAGGATCATGATGCACAACACATAGGTGTTTGACCCGGCAGGACAAGTCAGCTTCAGTCGATAGTCTATACCGGTTTTCTTTCATTTGCGCCACAATCGTGTGAGCGCACCACAAGTTCCACCCAAGATAAGGAGTCACCTTCATGACGGTACAACCACTGGGCGATCGTGTTATGGTCCGGCGTCTCGAAGAGGAAGAGCAGCAGCGCGGCGGCATCATCATTCCCGACACCGCTTAAGAGAAACCCCAGGAAGGCGAAATTGTTGCTGTCGGCACGGGCAAGCTTGGCGACAACGGCGAGCGCACTCCTCTGGAAGTCAGTGTCGGCGACAAGATTCTGTTCGGAAAATACTCCGGCACGGAAGTCAAGTTGGAGGATGAGGAATTCCTGATGATGCGCGAAGAAGACATTCTGGGCATCGTCAAGTAATTCAATTCCTTTCAAGGCTCATGTTCCGGATACAATCGAGTGTGGGCACCGTAGCAGTAAAACGTTGATACACGGAGGTAACATCAGTGGCCAAGCAGTTAATCTTCTCAGATGAAGCACGACGCCAGATTCTTGACGGCGTCCAGCAGCTCGCCAAGGCCGTAAAGGTGACGCTGGGCCCCAAGGGTCGCAATGTGGTGCTCGATAAGAAATTCGGTTCGCCAACCGTGACCAAGGATGGCGTGTCGGTAGCAAAAGAAATCGAACTCCAAGATCCATACGAAAACATGGGTGCCCAGATGGTCAAAGAAGTGGCATCCAAGACGAGTGACGTGGCTGGTGACGGAACTACAACAGCAACGATTCTCGCCGAAGCAATCTACCGAGAAGGCCTGAAGAGCGTCACCGCCGGACACAATCCCATGGCGATCAAGCGTGGCATCGAGGCAGCGGTCTCAGCAGTTGTCGCAGAGATCAGCAGCCAGGCTCAGCCGACGGCAGGCAAAAAGGAAATCGCCCAGGTAGCTACCATTTCCGCGAACAACGACGCTGAAATCGGTTCCCTGATTTCAGACGCCATGGAAAAGGTCGGCAAAGACGGAGTCATCACGGTTGAAGAAGCCAAAGGCATGGATACCACCCTCGACGTGGTTGAGGGCATGC
>JABIQT010000454.1 GCA_018667995.1 Candidatus Latescibacterota bacterium | reverse complement strand
GATCTTCCGAGAGTGGCATTATATCATACATGGACCAGCACCCAGCCCGACGGTTGGGTAAGGTACTCCCTCAGGGAGGCCGGAGTGCCCTATGAGTATATAAACGATGATGACCTACGTGCAGGTAGGCTTAACGGCCGGTTCGATGTCATATTGGTGGCCCATCAGGGCGGATCCGGTAATCTGAAGACGATGATCCAGGGACGGGATGGGAGCTTCGGACCCATGCCGTACGAACCGACCGAGGCCTATCCGAGCCACGGTGTGATCGACGCCTCTCCAGACATAACAGGAGGTATGGGATTTCAGGGCTTAGCTAACCTGCAGACATATCTGAACGATGGCGGTATGCTTGTGCTCATGGGGTCGGCCGGGAAGTTAGCCACGGAGTCCGGTCTACTGAGAAATGTTGGAGCCTTGGGCAATTCCGCCGTGAACACACCGGGATCAGCCATACAGACTAAGGTAGTTCGCCGGGATCATCCCCTGGCTTATGGTTTCAGCGACGTACACCATGTGTTCCGGACAAATGGTCCGGTCTACACCGTTTCTGAGAAGTATGAGCACTGGATTGTGGTTCAGTACGGCACAAAGCCCGCTCCTGGAGATCAGGAAGACGAGAAGAAGCCGGAAGGCGCATTCCTCCAGACGGGATTTGTTTCCGGGCAGAAGGCCCTGGAGCGGAAAGGAGTGGTCCTGGACGTTCCGCGTCAAAAAGGGGGAAGGGTTATTCTGTACAGTTTCAACCCTCTCCACCGACATTTGAATGTGGGAGACCAGAACTACGTGTTCAACGCTATTCTGAATTGGAATGATTTTCCCATGCCTGTATCCACAGGACATCCGAATCTCGCGGTGGATTGAAACGGTCCCAGGAGGATTTTGTGAATGCGTTCAACATAGTCTATATACACTCTCACGACACGGGACGATATGTCCAGCCATACGGGCATGACATTCCAACTCCGAATATTCAAAAGCTGGCTGAACAAGGCGTACTGTTCCGGCAGGCCTACTGCGCTAATCCGACATGTTCTCCGAGTCGCGGAGCATTGCTAACCGGGCAGTGGCCCCACAGCTGCGGCATGTTTGGACTGGTTAATAGAGGATGGAGCATCGAGCATCCCGAGCACTTGCTTATGCACACACTCCAAAGCAACGGATATGAGACGGTTCTGGCGGGATTTCAGCACGTAGTTCGGGACGTCGCCGACGCTGGATGGAGCCGCGTCCTGAGTACGGAATCTGACCAGTCGAAGCCTCTCGCCCATGAGATGGCCGTTTCTTATCTGGCTCAGGATCACGATCGACCCTTCTTTCTCGATGTGGGGTTTGGGGAAACCCATAGAATGGGTGATGGTTTTTCCCCTCCTCCGCCTGGTGAGGAGCCTACGGACGCTCGGTACGTGCGCGTACCGGCACCCTTTCCCGATACGCCAGAACTTCGTGAAGATATGGCCCTGTTCCATGATGCTGCCCGAACGCTGGATCAACGGATGGGCGCAGTCTTTGACGCTCTTGACAAACACGGTCTCCGTGAAAACACCCTTGTGGTGTGCACCACGGACCATGGCATTGCTTTCCCGACGATGAAGTGCCACCTGACGGATCACGGGATGGGCGTCATGCTTGTCATGCGTGGTCCCGGGGGCCTGGATGGCGGTAAAGTCATAGATGGTATGGTCAGCCACGTGGACCTGTTTCCCACCATCTGTGAGGTCCTCGAGATAGCGCCACCGCACTGGCTGCAGGGCGTGTCCATGATGCCTCTTGTGCGCGGGGATGTGTCTGCTGTACGCGACGAGACGTTTGCAGAAGTAAACTATCACGCCGCCTACGAGCCCCAACGAGCCATCCGGACGCAACGCTGGAAGTATATTCGACGGTATAGCGATCGCGACAGGCCAGTGCTAACAAACTGCGATGATTGCCTCACAAAGAGCTATCTGGTGGATCAAGGCTGGCGCGACGTGGAAATATCGGAGGAACGCCTTTACGACACGGTTTTCGATCCGGGCGAAACCTGCAATCTATCTCATAGTTCAGAGCATTCGAGCATTCTCGCAGATCTGCGACAACGTCTGGATACATGGATGCAACAGACCGCCGATCCGTTGCTGAAAGCGGACATAGTCGAACCGGCCGAAAGCGGATCCCTGAATGCACCTGGTGACTATTCGCCGAGTCGTGATCCGCACTATCCTGCCCGGGAAATCCTTGGACTATAGCACGGTATATTGTTGATCAAAGAGGGCATTTCGTGGTTTCCGTATATCTGAATCACCTGCTGATCTTTGTAGATCAGGACACATACGCCAGTCTGGCTGCGTGCAGTTTCCTCAATGGGGCTTTTGCTCCTTCGGAACGGCGTCAGACGATTGATGAAGCCAATAGCGCCCACTGGACTGGACACTACTTCTATGGAAATTGCACTTATTTCGAGTTCATGGAGCCCGGCGCCACCACATGGCGCCCCATCGAC
This sequence comes from Candidatus Latescibacterota bacterium, assembly GCA_018667995.1. GTDB lineage: Bacteria > JAAXHH01 > JAAXHH01 > JAAXHH01 > JABIQT01 > JABIQT01. The sequence goes on along the minus strand of JABIQT010000454.1, from coordinate 2,133 downwards.
GGTGTGGCTTTTGGTGTGGATGAGGAAGGGAGCGGTCCGATCGTTTGCAAGCAGCTGGGAGATACAACTGGTTTGGAAATTATGTCCTATCTGAGAACGCGGCAGGACAAGGACGGGGATATTCCGTGGTTTGACATGATTGAATACAGCCGGCCGGACACTACAGGGCTGATTTCCTGGGTGATGGCCTACGACGCGCGTTTTTTGGAGCGATGGGAACCACAATTGCCACCTGCTTCTGCCGGTTGTCGACGTAAAGACGTGCTGGACCGGTATCGTGCTCGCTTAGGCTGGAATGGTAAGTCAGGGCTGTTCGGGGACATCACTGAGCTGACTGTGGCGTTGGTCGAGGAGCAGGGCGCACTGTTCAGAAGAGAACTGTCGGCTTACGGATACCGTATCTCAGAGACAACGACAGGCTATTCCGCCAATGGCCCCGATATTTCAATACACGTAGATACGAGTATTTCGGAGAATAAGGTCGGAATACAACAGTTCACGCTGGCATTGAATCGCCCCAAATCTGGTGCCGGCGTTTACCGATATGGTTCAAGCTGTGAGTTGTCCTTCAAAGATGATCTCACAGCCGTCTGGAAGTTCTTTTAAAAGGAGATAACAGCGTGGAAATAACCCCGACTCTCGATGATGATCAGATGATGCGTTTCGTTTTTGATGGATTGATTAAATTCGAGAGTTTGATACCCGAGTCCTTCAACGAAACATGTCGGGAATTGCCTGGCGGTCGTCTCACGGAGTTCGTCAATACAGAAGCATTCCGTAATGCTGTCTTTCTACATCCTGAAGTGGCCGGCGTCGCGCGCTCCCTTTTGGGTGAGAACTTCCTTGTTCCGTCCAATGCCCATCACCACCTCTACGAAGAACCACATACTGGGCAAACTTGGCATTCAGATGGTCTTACCGAGGAAGGGCATGGTGTCAACCATCTGCAGTGCTTCTATTATCCCCAGGCGGTGGGCCCGGAGGACGGTCCAACCATGGTATTGCCCGGTTCGCACTACCGCATTGTAGACCGCGAGGCCATCGCACACTATGGAAACATCAGAGGCCAGATGCCCTTGACGGTTCCCGCAGGTACTGTGGTCATGACCAAATACGGCCTATGGCACAAGGCAGGTGCTAAGTTGAATAATCGTCGGCGAGGAATGATTAAATTCTCGTACTTCAGGGCAACGCCGCCGAAGAGGGATTGGATTGTCTCATCCGAAGAGATCCCTGCGTTTGTGGCGCAGGGCAGACATTCCTACGCCACGGAGGTGGAGTCCTATCGTGACTTAAGTCGCTGCAAACGAACCTGGAACTGGCTGTGTGGTCTCGACGAGGAACCGGGCGATGTGGCACATGGGGCCAAGATGTTCGTGTCGGCTGTACCTGTCAAACAGGCCCTGAAGGCGTGATCCCGACCGACAGATGAACTGTGACCGGGAATGCCGCGGAGGCATTCTCTCCTGATCAGAGTTGACCATGAGAGAAAGGGGAAGCTATGCTCCGGCCAATGCATCCATACCCTTACCCTCGCGCAGGATGATGGGGTCATCCCCGGTCAGGTCTACGATGGTGGATGGCTCTGAGATAAGGACACCACCGTCTACAATGGTGTCCACGTTTTTCCCGTAGATACCCTCAATGTCGATCGGGTCATTTAGAGCCTCCCCTGACCTATCCGATACGCTGGTACTCACGATAGGACGGCCCAATTCACGGACGATTGCCAGACATATCTCATTGTTCGGAACTCGGATCCCAACTGTTTTTCGCTTACTCATCATGAACTTTGGCACCTCCCGTGATGCTTCGAGTATGAAGGTATAAGGACCGGGCAGGAGGCGCTTCATGAGTCGGTAGTGGGCATTTGATATGTTACGGGCATACAACGCCAGATCCGTCAGATCAGCACAGACAAAGCTGAGCGGTTTCTTTGCTGACTCGCGTTTGACGTTGTAGATTCTATCGATGGTCTTCTTGTTAAAGATGTCGCATCCAAGACCGTAGTTCGTATCCGTCGGGTAGATTATCAGGTGCCCGCTCTGCAGGTCCGTGGCCACCCGGCTGACATGTCTCGTCTGCGGATGCTCGGGATGAATCGTGAGTTTGACGGCCATAATTACCTATTTC
>JABIQT010000312.1 GCA_018667995.1 Candidatus Latescibacterota bacterium | reverse complement strand
AGCAGCTCGCCCTTCTCTACCTCTGTAAAGCCTTGTCCCTTCTGAAAGAGGACCTGGACGCTGGGCATGGCCATTAACGTGTGCCCACACCAGGTCAGATTGAACCAAACCTGTAAATCGAGAATGTCTTGTTCTTTGAATCGCTGGAGAGCGGTAGAGACGTCCTCCAGATTACCATACAGCCCGCGCATTTCCAGGAGCTGTCTATATCTCGGGAACGGTTTTATCATCGTGTCGGCATTGGCCTGAAAGAAATGCTGCAACACAAACGAACGCTCCTCGGAAGTAAGAAGTGCTGCCGGTTTCTCCGACATAAGCAGGAAATGGTCCGTGTCCCCACGATGGGCGTATTCCTCGATCTGCTTTATCAGCGACGGTACCAGATTGAACGTCTGCTTTATGGCTGGAAATTCTGATGCGATTGAAGGGATGTCAAAATAGTTCTTCAAACCGTGGAGTCGGGCCCAGGGAAGGATGCACTCCCCTGTTAAGATGTCGCGATAGTAGGGTTGATGCATGTGCCAGAGGAAGGCTACTTTAAGAGGTTGTGACATTAAATCTTCCAGAGGCTGCATTCGGCGGGAAATCAGGCAGAAACGTGGCCAACTATAGGAAAAAAACGAGGCTTTTTCAAGGACTTTTTGGGTTGCCAATGTTGTCGGTGACGTCTATACTAAGACCTTCATTGAGTACAACGTCACGTGAATCAGCCGGTAGCCATTGTCGCTATTTCCTGGAGTCTGAAATGCCAAACATACTGCCTGACCCACTTGAATCTTATCTGTCAGGTCTGCTCCCGGATCGGGACGAAACTCTGGCGGAAATGGAGTCCTACGCTGCTGAGAACCGAGTTCCAATCATCGGGCCTCTCGTGGGGCGTCTGCTACATCAGACGGCGTTGTTGAATGGCGCCAAGCGAGTATTCGAGATGGGGTCTGCGATCGGGTATTCCACCGTGTGGCTCGCCAGGGCAGTAGGGCAAGATGGTAAGGTATACTACACCGACGGCAGCCACGAGAATGCAGATCGTGCACGTGACTACCTGGAGCGCGCAGGAGTAGCCCAGCGTGTTGAGATTCTGGTCGGGGATGCGCTCGAGCTGCTCGACGCTACGGAAGGCCAGTTTGATATCGTATTCAATGATGTGGACAAACATGATTATCCTCGTGTATTCGATCTGGCGTTGCCGCGTGTCCGAAAAGGAGGGCTCCTGATCACCGACAATGTACTTTGGAGCAACCGGGTCCTCGAACCGTCTGAAGACGTCAATACTAAGGCAATACAGGCCTACAATCAGAAAGCAAATAGCGCACCTGAAGTCTGGACAACCGTAATTCCAATTCGTGATGGAGTTTCGATCAGTTTGAAACTCTGATTGATGGCAAGGACGGGTATTGGGGTGCTCCGTTGCTGATTTCTCTATTGGTATGATCTTCCCCGGTTCAGTTCGGTTTGCGCCACGGTCTGACAATCCAATGAATTTTCGCTCTGAATGTGGGCCGATGATCGGCCCAGTAATAGTTGCCAGCGGAGGAAGCAATCCATGAGTAATCCGATATCTTATCTCGATATAAAGCCCGCCGAAGCGTGTCGCTACGACGGAATGTCTCTGGGCGAGGTGATGTTGCGTATCGACCCTCGTGATGTACCTACCGCACGGGCGAGAGACAACTTGAGGCTCTACCATGGTGGTGGCGAAACCAATGTATCGTGCGGTCTATCATACACATTTGGCTTGAGAACATCCGTATTGACGGCTATGGTAGATGACGCAGTCGGGGAAAACATCAGGAACCAGCTTCGGGAAGTGGGTGTAGACACCAGCAACGTAATCTGGTGGAATACCAAGAACGATGGCTCCAGATATTCAACAGACGGTAAAGGGACCATCATAAATGGGATCAACTTTACCTATGTGGGAAGCGGTGTCATCCCATCAGAAACCATCTACTATCGTGCAAATTCTGCGTCCACTCAGCTTCAACCCGGAGATTACGACTGGGATGGCCTTTTCGGTTCAGCGGGTGTGCGCGTGTTCAACACAGGTGGAATCCTGACGCTGATAGGTCCTAAGACGGCAGAGCTT
>JABIQT010000347.1 GCA_018667995.1 Candidatus Latescibacterota bacterium | reverse complement strand
CGTACTTGAGATTACAGGAGGCCAGGGCGTCGACCTGGTTGTAGAAGCAGTGGGGCATGTAATTACGCAGTCACAGACCGTAGACATGCTCGCCGCGGGCGGTGAGGCGGTCCTACTGGGTCTGGGCGAAGCGTCCAGTGTTCCGATGAACGGACTGTCCATGGTTAACAGAGAATTGACGGTGCGTGGAAGCTATGCCTACAATCCGCCCGATTTCTCGAAATCACTGGAGTTGATTTCCAACGGAAAAATAGACGTTGCTTCTATGGTCGTATCCCGCAGTCTGGACAGCGGAGCAGAGCTGTTCGAAACTCTCGTAGACCGACCCGGCGACCTGATAAAAGTGGCGTTAATTCCCAACTGATTTGATCCGTAAGTGGCGCTTTCAATATGACTGCGCCACGATTGCGCTGATTTCGTAGTCAACCATCCCATTGAAGCGACCGCGATCGGCGTCATACACCCCCCTTGCGACGAGGGCATCCCTGCCTAACGCAAGATCGACCGACAATATTCCGTCAAGATGATCGACTTCGTGTTGAATCAATTCTGACCGCGATCGGTCTACCTCCTCCCATGTGCAATGATTTCCATCTCCCTCCTGCCAATCCAGCGCCAAAGACTCCGCCCGGGCAAGTCTAACGAGGAGAAAGGGAAAACTCATGCAATCATCCCACATGGTAAAGCTCTTTTCGCTCTTCCACGTGATCTCAGGGTTTACAACAAGGAATGGTCCCTCCCCAAGATTCATCGCCACCATTCGCCGTGCTATCCCAATCTGTGGCGCCGATATGGCCCGCCCAAACCCGAATTCTGCTCGGAACTGTTCCAGAATGAATAACAGTCTCTCACCATCGCTGCAATAAGTCCTGTCCTCGAAATCGGTAACAGGTTTGCAGGACACACGCAGACCTGGGTCCCCCAGCTGCAGAATGGGATGCAGCTGATGTTTGGAAGGATGCTTGTCCATATTTCTTACCTGAGATTTGCGTTGAAGAAGTCAACCGTTCGCTTCCAGGCGAGCTCTGCCGATGCCTTATCATAACGAGGTGTCGTATCGTTATGGAAACCGTGATTGACTTCGGGATACACATGCGCCGCGTAGGACTTCGAGTTCGCCTTCAAAGCCGTCTCGTAGGCTGGCCATCCTGCGTTCACCCTTGTATCGAGGCCCGCATACTGGAGCAGGAGGGGTGCGTTGATACGCGGCACGTCTTCCTCTGAAGGTTGGCCACCATAAAAGGGCACTGACGCATTCAGCTCTGGGATTCGTACTGCCATCATATTAGAGATCCAGCCTCCAAAGCAGAAACCCACAACACCGATCTTGCCACTACATTCTGGATGTGACTTCAGATGACCGTGAGCGGCAATAAAATCCTCCAACATCTCGTTCCGGTCTCGCTGCCGCTGAAGGGTTCTGCCCTCGTCATCTGTACCGGGATACCCTCCAAGTGGCGTCAGCGCATCGGGGGCCAAGGCGATAAACCCTGCCAATCCAGCACGGCGAGCGACATCTTCTATATACGGATTGAGCCCTCGATTCTCATGAACAACCACGATTCCGGGGAGTTTGTCGGTGTTGCCTGCTGGGCGAGACAATAATCCACGAATCGCGCCACCTCCCTCTGGTGACGCATAAGTAACGTATTCCGTACCCAGTCGGCTGTCAGTGGGCTCCACCTGCTGGGCTGCGGCATAGTCCGGGCTGAGAAAGTCGAACATCGCAGCGGCCGTTAGTCCAGCTACGGCGAACTTGCTGGCTCGATCGAGAAACTGTCTCCGGTTTATGTCACCGTGAACGTATTCGTCAAAAAGATCGTAAACCTCTTGATCTAAATCACTTGCCTGAATGTCACTCATGGAGCACTCCTCAATGGTGGGGACCCGATCGATACATCTTCACAGCAAGCCAACTGTCCGACAATCTATCCTACAGCCGCTTCTTCGAGAACCACTAAAACATCGCCTTTATTGACAGCATCACCTGCGGCAGCTCGTATCTCTTTGACCCGCCCTGCCACGTGTGTCTTCAGTTCGTTCTCCATCTTCATGGCTTCGATAATGACCACTCCCTGCCCTGCTGACACTTCCTCCCCGACAGCCACCTCCACTGCCATGACTCGTCCGGGCATAGTAGCCTTGATAGTCTGTG
>JABIQT010000269.1 GCA_018667995.1 Candidatus Latescibacterota bacterium | reverse complement strand
TCCAACTACCCGTCTCTCTTTGCGTATGCTGCTCGGTCCACATCGACAACTGAAACGTCTCACCGTAGGTTTTAGTTTTCACATGGCGGGCCATTTCTGTGACTACGGGATGAAATCTCATGCAATAGGCAACCATGAATGTGACACCGGCAGACTCCGAAAGACTTATCAGGTCTCTGCACTGGCTTTCCGAGTTGGCCATGGGTTTTTCCATGAGAACGTGCTTACCAGCCGCCATTAGGTCCATGCCAATCGGATGATGCAGGTGATGCGGAGCCGCCACAACCGCCGCATCTATATCCTCAAGCACCTCTTCGTAGTGGGTGGCGATTTTATCACAATTCAGGGCCGCAGCTGCGGCATTTGCCCTCTCTTGATCCGGGTCGACGGCAGCTACGATGCGGGCACGTCCAGCCAGGAGTTCTACCGCTCTCCTATGAGATCCGCCCATATTACCACAACCAATCAAAGCTATCTTCAGCACTCTATACCTCCTTCATAATCTCGGTATGCTGCCGCGCCGAAACATGTTGCCGCGACATCACGTTCTTGTATGTATTGCACCCATGTGTACGAGAGACTATCTTACCCGCCCTACAGCACACGAGCCTTTAACAATACCTGTGACACTATGAATATCTTCGACATTGCAGCTATCCTGATTGGTCTGTCCGCCCTGTTCGGATTCGTCAATCACAGAGTGCTTCACCTTCCACACACCATTGGTCTGGTCGTCATAGCCCTGGTTTCTTCCCTGACACTGGTTGGTCTCGATCTTGTTCTACCCGATGTACATATAGGCGCGGATGTTTCCCGTGTCTTGCAAGAAATCGATTTCAACGAGGCCCTCATGAAGGGAATGCTTAGCTTTCTGCTTTTCGCCGGAGCGCTGCATGTTGATATCTCGGAGCTTGCATCGGGGAAGTGGCCCATTATTCTCATGGCAACGCTCGGTGTTCTGGTTTCCACCTTCGTGATAGGCGGCGTGATGTGGGCTGGTCTCCAACTATTTGGGATTCCGCTGCCCCTGATCTGGGCTCTGGTATTTGGGGCCCTGATCAGCCCGACCGATCCCGTAGCCGTTTTGGGACTCCTGAAGACGATACAGGTACCTCCCTCGCTGGAGGCGAAAATTGCCGGTGAATCTCTTTTCAATGACGGTGTGGGCGTCGTCCTCTTCTCCATAATACTTGCAGTGGCCGTGGGTAGCCAGCAGGGTGTTGTAGGACCATTGGAGATACTGGAGCTATTTGTGGTCGAGACCGGCGGTGGCGCCGTGCTGGGCCTACTTGCCGGATATCTGGCATTTCGGGCCATGCGGGGTATCGACGAGTATGCGCTGGAAGTCTTGATTTCATTGGCGTTGGTTATGGTTACCTACGCGGTGGCGAACGCCGCACATTTGAGCGGCCCCATAGCCGTTGTCATTGCGGGGCTTTTTATAGGAAACCACGGTGTTCGGTTTGCTATGAGCGAGACCACAAGTGATCATCTGCTTAAGTTCTGGACATTGAGCGATGAGATCCTGAACTCGGTGCTCTTCCTATTGATCGGCCTTGAGGTACTGGTCATGCGATTTGATTTGGCCTATCTGGAAGCGGCGCTGTTAGCCATACCCGTAGTGGTCGTTGCCCGGCTGGTCAGTGTCGTTCTACCCGCCTTACTACCTGCTATCAGACGAACGTATACCCCGGGCACCATACCACTACTCGTCTGGGGAGGCCTGCGTGGCGGAATATCTGTAGCCCTCGCGTTTTCCTTGCCAGACAACGAGTACAAGAGCCTGATTCTTACGGTCACGTATAGTGTGGTCGTGTTTTCCATCATCGTACAAGGAATGACCGTGAAGCCTCTGGCCACGAAACTTATGCCGCAACAATGAACCACTCAATCCGAATCTGACGACCAGGGCGAAGCGCTGTAGTGTGGAATTTGAGCCAGGTGCTCATATTCTCCTCTTCTGCCCTGAATCATTTCGGAGCCACTTCAACCAAACTGCGAGGTACTTTCTATGCGTGAGTACAATTTCGGCTCGGGCCGTCCAGATCCACTCTCATTTCCATCTGAAGGACTCGCCGAGGCGGCCGCCCGCGTAATAGCCGATCACGGTAGCAAGCTGGTGGACTATCCTGAAGGTAAGGGCTACTTACCTTTGCGGGAAATCGCTGCCATGCGTTTCGAACGCAGCGAACGCAAGTCGCTGCCCGTGGAGGACATCGCGCTGACCAGTGGTTCCATGCAGGCCCTGCAATTGCTTTCTGAGGCTTACGTGAAACCGGGCGAAATCATCGTCACAGAATCGTTTACCTATGGCGGATCCCTCGGGCTGTTTCGCCGAAGGCAAGCGCGTCTGGTCGGCGTGCCCATGGACGACCACGGCATGATCATGTCAGAACTGGAAGCAACGCTGAAGAGATTGGCAGACCAGGGCACGAAACCGGGTTTCATTTATACCATAGCGAGCCATCAGAATCCCACGGGCTCCATCATGCCGGTAGAGCGGCGAGAGCAGCTACTTGAAATCGCCCGCCGGTACGACGTATTGGTAGTCGACGACCACTGCTACGGGGATATCATCTTTGATATGGATCAGGCCGCACCTACCCTATATACACTCGATGACTCGGGCACCGTGGTCTACATTGGATCATTCTCCAAAATACTGGGACCAGGGGTACGCCAGGGATATTTCGCGGCCCCACCTTCACGCATGAACCAGATGCTCCACAACAAAGTGGACGGCGGTACCAACATGCTGGCAAGCATGATCGTCGCCGAGTACTTCAAGGACCACCTGTGGTCACATCTTGCCATGGTAAACCGTGTGATGCAAGAGCGCCGTGATACCATGACCGCATCACTGGCGGAGCACTTCGGCCCCTTAGGTCCGGCCGTTCAGTGGTCCAATCCGCCTGGTGGGCTGTTTATATGGGTGAAAGTACCGGACGACGTGGACATCGCAGAAGCTGTCAGACTCGCGGGATCGCGCGGCGTGGTCTGTCCGCCCGGTCGTGCCTTCAGTCCGGAAGACGAAGACGTACCCTATCTCCGGCTGGCCTTCGGATACCCGTCTGTTCCAGATATCAGGGACGGGATTCCTATTCTGGCCGATTGCGTCAAGGCTGCCAGTGGAGTGCGAGTGGAGGCCTGACCCCCAATGGGACGTGCCGGGAGCAGATCCATTCATGCTAAAATATACTACGAAGGCGGTATTCGGCAGTCTTGTGCGCTGCTCGATTGATCTACCCGCCTACCGCGTAGCAGGCGAACAAGAGCGTCCGGACGCAAGGGTTTGTCTAGTATGGCGGTTACACCACGTTCCTGGAACTGGGCTCTCATTCCAGGAGTCATTGTATCAGACATAACTATCGTTATGCCGGGACGAGGCACTGATTTCTGCCGGGAGAGCCAATCGAGCACGTTAAGTCCGCCCATGGGTAGATAGCGGGCAGTAGGCTCCGGGTC
>JABIQT010001112.1 GCA_018667995.1 Candidatus Latescibacterota bacterium | reverse complement strand
GGATGAAGAGCAGCTCGTAGAGATGCGTGACATATGTCCTCTCAATGAAAACGGCCCGCCTATTGAGGACCTTCCTGCCGATGAATGCTGGACCATCGGTCCCGCCGAGGATCGACTCAGAATGATACAGGTAGAGAGGGATGGCGGGGAGTTACGGCGAATTTCGCTACGGGATCTGTTTTCCCCACGGTGAATTACTTGACCATAGGGTGCCTATCCCGTTGAGGAGACTGCCCAGTGCTTGAAGTCATCCGTATCTTGCTCCCGGACTGGACTGATGCACTCAGGCCGATGCAAATCTAACTAATTAGTGAATGTGGGGAGTACGGTAATGAGACTCAAAGATCGTGTCGCCATTGTGACTGGCGGCAGTTCCGGCATAGGACGCGGCGTCTGCCTCGAGTACGCCCGAGAGGGCGCAAAGGTTGTCGTGGCCGATGTGATAGAGCACCCGAAGCCCGGAAAGCACCACGATAAAGATGTCACCACGCCTACTATGGATGTCATCAAGGATCTGGGTGGAGATGGTCTATTTTACCAGACGGATATGAGTGAAGAAGACTCTGTTAGGGCCCTGGTGCAAGAGACCATTGCCCATTACGGCCGCCTTGATATCATTGTGAACAATGCCGGGATTTTTATCCCAGGGGATACGCAATCACTCACCGTAGCCGAATGGGATCAAGTGACCGCCGTTAATATCCGCGGAATCTTTATCGCGACCAAGTATGCGATTCCTCATCTCAAAGAGTCGCGTTTTGGGAGGATCATTAATGTGGCTTCCGTACACGCCTTCCATGGTGGTGGCGGCCCGGCCTACGCGCCTGCCAAGGCTGGAGTAGTGAATTTGACGCGGGATACGGCAATAGAGGTGGGATCCTGCGGTATCACGGTTAATGCCATCTGTCCGGGTTACATCGAGACGCCAATTCAGGACTACCTGACGCCAGAGGATATTGCCGATTGCCTGCACAAGACCCCGCTGCCGCGATTGGGACTGCCTAAGGATATCGGCCGGGCAGCCGTTTTTTTCGCCTCGAATGACGCGGAATGGATCACGGGGGCGGCGTTGCCTGTGGATGGCGGTTGGCTGGCACCAATTGGAATATAAGCCTATCAGCAGATGTTGAATTGCCCCAATGAGAATCGGAAGGACGAGCGGATGGAACGTGTTATGGATCAATCCGAGGTTACCTCGGCTTCGTTGATACAGGACGCCCTGGATGACATGGCCGCAACTGGTGGGCGCGTCGTCCTGCCAGCCATGGAGCTTGAACTTGACCGTGGTTTACGACTTCATACCGGAATTATCCTGGAAGGTCAGGGTGACGAGACGATATTGCGCAAGGGACCGGGGCGCATATACCCCCTTACCGGCTACCACAACTATGGGATGCATGATGTACCGGTAGATTCTACCGAGGGTCTTGAGGTCGGCATGACAGTTTCAATTCATGATGACCGAACCTATGGTGGGTTTTACGAGACGCTGGCAACCATCGCGGACATTGAGAAGGGGTGGGTACGGCTTGATCACGGAATTGAAGCAGACTATCTGGCAGAAGCGTCTCCCTGTCTGACCACAGCGTATCCGATGATATATGGTCACAATATTGGGCACGCGGGCATCAGGAACCTGTACCTGGACGGGAACAGAGCTGAGAATGAAAGGGCTATGGGGGGATGTCGAGGCAGTGCCGTGTACTTCTACCGGTCGCATCAGCTCGAGGTTTCTGGTGTATCGGAGAAAGACTATCATGGTGAAGGATTGGGTTTTCAGATGTGTCGGGATGTGGCGGTGAAGGACTGTACCTCGAATCAGAACAGTGGCAATGGCCTCCATCCCGGTGCGGGAAGCACAAACGTCCTCTTCGAAGGATGTACCAGCTCGGGCAATGAGAAAAGTGGATTCTTCTTCTGTGTCCGCGCCAATCACATAACGGTCCGGGACTGCACCTTCAGGGACAACACAGAGGGTATCTCTATCGGTACGAGAGATTGTCATAATCTCATTGAAGACTGTGCGATCGAACGCAATCGAGAAGCTGGAATCCTTGTTCGCAGAACACCAAGCCCTACAGAGGTGCACTCCTGCGTGATTCGTGACTGCTGGATCAGCGAAAATGCCACCGACGGCGGCCGTGGGCAGGTGGAGTTGGTAGGTGACGCACATGATGTGCAGATTCAGCACAATCGAATCTCCGGGACTCATGACCGGGAACTTCCGGGTATTTTCGCAGAGCCAACCGTGCGCAGGATCCATCTCATGGACAATATGTTTGAGAATTGCGTGCCAGAGGTGACAGCTCCCCGAGAAGGCCTATCAGATGTGCCACTAACGATGACAGTTGGCTATGGGACAGCGGACACACAGGATTTTAAGCACCTTGGCTTATGAAATTCTGAGCGATAAAATGATCGGTAGATACGAATATGTCGGATGAATCACAGGAAGCATTTGAGGTAACAGATTCCTTCGAGCGTTTCGCCCAGAAGAACGACGTCTTTCGCAGATCCTGGTGGGACGATCGGATCCGCAGCGACAAGGCGCGTGCATTCTATGAGAATTACCGTGAACCTCTGGAGACTTGGCGAAAAGCGGACGGCTTCACGCAGAAAGATTACGCATTGAGGAATGCGACGTGGCATGTGAGCGACATATTTACCGAGATGAAGCAAGACGAAGATCGACGCGAAGGATTTTCTGATGCCTTCACCCTCTACCGGGACGTAGCGAGTGAGAAAACCCTCTTCTCGTCTCCGGAAGAGGCAGCAGCTGAGATAAAAAGAGTTGCCAAGGGCTTCGGAGCGAGTCTTACGGGTATTACCGACAACGATCCGAGATGGCTCTACACGGAGAAATTCAGCGATATGAGCGGCACGGCCCGGCCTAACGATATACCCCAGGAACTGTCCAACGTGATCGTCACGGCTCAGGCCATGGATTATGATTTGATACGAACGGTGCCCTCGGCATTGAGTGGTGCCGCGACGGGACTGGGTTATTCACACGACGCGCTCGTAGTTCTGTCTACAGCACAATACATTCGCAACCTTGGATATAATGCCATTGCAAGCATGAATGACTCATCCCTTGCAGTGCCATTGGCCATCAAAGCCGGCCTTGGGGAATATGGCCGGCTCGGGCTGTTGGTAACGAAGGAATACGGACCGCGTGTGCGGCTTGGCAAGATTTATACGGACATGCCACTTGCGCACGATTCTCCTATACAGATTGGTGTGAAGAAATTCTGTGACGTATGTCGCAAGTGTGCCGAGTCTTGCCCTGTCGGCGCCATCTCGCCCGATGAAGCGAGTACCGAGCGGTATAATCAGTCGAACGTAAAAGGTGTCAAGAAGTGGTCCGTCGACGGTGAAAAGTGCTTCGGTTATTGGGCGGCACAGAATTCCGACTGTTCGATATGTATACGTGTATGTCCTTTCAATAAGGACTACTCCAAATGGTACAATCGGCTAGGAATCAGGCTTGCAGGGACGTTTCTGCGGCGATTCATGTTGTTTCTCGATAACAGACTCGGCTACGGCGTTCGCATGAAACCCAAGACCTGGTGGGAGACCCGAAGAGGATAGAGGATGAATTTCACTCCGTTGACCGACGAACAGCGCCGATCTTTTGATCAGGACGGATACCTGATCGTTCGGAATGCTTTGAACGCAGAATCGGTAGCGCGACTGGTTGCGGCGGGCGACCGACTCATGGACGGTTTCGAGTTTGAGGGATTCTACGCCCATCGACGGGACGGCCTCGTCCAACAACAGCCCTTCTCCGAGCTGGCCACGAACTCAGCGATCGTTTCCCTGGTTATTCAATTGCTGGGCCACAATCTGCATATCACCAACACAGCCCTAATCTACAAACATCCGCAACCTTTGGAATCGGCAGAGAACCCGAATTGGCATCGGGATGTGGGCGTGAGTCTGGATCTCGGTCATGAGAACCTGCCTCGGGTAGGTCTCAAGGTGGGTTACTGCTTGACGGATTTTACGGAGGCAAATTCCGGTGCCACGTTATTTGTCAAAGGCAGTAATGGTTTACCAGCGCCGCTGACCATCCCCAAAGGTGCTCTGCATCCGTCAGAATACGAAGAAGTATCCATGAAATCAGGGGACGCTTTCCTCTTCGAGAGCCGTACCTATCATGCGCCCGGGATCAACTGTCAGGAACATATTGCGAAGGCCATAATTTATGGATATCACTATCGGTGGGTCAAAACCGATCACTATATGCATCACTTTAACGACCGACTGCAGCCCGACGAGGAGCTCACAGAGCGGCTGGACGATGTAGGCCGACAGTTGCTTGGAGCACG
>JABIQT010000349.1 GCA_018667995.1 Candidatus Latescibacterota bacterium | reverse complement strand
GACATGGCCAGTATGTGTACCGCCGGAAAAGAGAACGGCGGTGACCATTATATCCCCACAATGGCGCTGCTCAATGCGGGCATTCCAGTTCTGGGAGAGAAACCGATATCGAACGAGATATCGAAAGCACGCGAGATGGTAGCGCTGGCCAAAAAGAACAATATCCGCTATGCCATCAACCTGAATCATCGGTTTACGCCTTCCGCTTTGCGGGCAAGAGAATGGGTCGATTCAGGTCGCATGGGTGAGTTGAATATCATCAATATGACCATGTGGATCAACAATCCCAACGAATCTTCTCCACATTTTCATATGCGGGCTCTGCATCCTCACTCCATAGACGTGATGCGCTACTTCTGCGGTGATGTAAAGAAGGTCCACGCCTTTTTCAAGAAGGGAAAAGGCCGTAAAATCTGGTCCAACGTACAGGTCAATATGCAGTTCGAAAATGGGGTAGTCGGGCATCTCACAGGGAGTTACGACGCGGGCGGAAGCTATGGGCTGGAAACCTGTGAAGTCGTTGGTTCCGAGGCCCGATTTGTGATAAAGGAGGCCTGTCAAGGACTCGAGTTCTACCCGCGTAATTCAATGGAAGTAGAGCGCTACGACTTCCTGGGTGGCATGATGGCATTCCCGGAGACCTTCAAAAGCCGGATCGGGCGCTGGATCGAGCAGAATCTCGCCCAGGCAGATCCCGAGGATATCGATGCCAAAGCCGAAGACGCGCTTAATGCCCAGCTTGTCATCGAGGCAGCCATAGAGTCCTGGGAAAACGATTCCGTCGTGACGGTTCAATACTAGTAGCCAGATCCCATTCTTGCAGTCGACCGCTAAAGCCGATTTGCAGGATAGGACGTCTTTGGCGTGCATGAATTTTCAGGCACGTGCCGTAACTTCCCGATGTCTGCAAACAGCCTATCTTGAATCTCACTGTCATGCAAGATCCATCCATCGGGCCAATTTGTAACCTTCATGCGATTTTAGCACCAGGTTCAAGCATGTATAGATGCCTATTCGCATCAGGTACAACCCAATCCAATTAGGGAGAAACAATGAAATTAGGAGCCAATAGCGTACTCTTTGGTGGCTATGATATGGAAACGGCCTTTAAATGCCTGGCCATGGCCGGGTACGACGGAGTCGAAGTCTCGGCCATCGACGGAATGAGCGAGCATCTTGTGCTCGATAGGTGGCGGGAAATCGCCCCAGATGTGAAGCGACTCTCCGCCGAATACGGTCTCGAACTCCTGGCAATGGAACAGCCTTCGCAGGATTCTGATAAGATGGAATCTGCTTTCCAGGCGGCATCAGAGATTGGCATACCTATCATCAACTGTGGGCCGGGCGGAAAGTCGAACGACGAGGAAAGTCTCGTGGCATCCATCGAGGCGCTCGGCAAGCTGGCAAATAGGGCTGAATCCTACGGGGTTACGCTGTGTGTGAAGGCACACGTAGGGGCAAGTATCTACAATACACCGACCACATTGCGCGCTATGGAGGCCATCAGTTCCCCGGCATTTGGGATCGATATGGATCCCTCACACATTCATCGGGCCGACGAGAATCCTGTGGAGGCTATCGCCGCCGTGATTTCACGTGTGAAACACGTTCATATCCGAGACTGCAAGGGACGACAACACGGACCGGGCGCGCCCGAAGACCAGGCGAATGGCCGCGGCGATATTGATCTCGTGGGATATGTACGTGTACTACATGAAAACGGCTACGACGGTCCGCTGAACCTTGAGGTCATCGGTGCGAAGGAATATTCAGTCGAACAATGCTGTGTGATTGCGGCAGAAACCAAAGGTCATATGCAGGCCAGCCTACAGGCATGCGGCGCCCGATAGTTTTGATCTGCCTCGGCTATCTATACGTTGAAGCGACCGTAGAGCGGATCCACCCTTAGGCCTGACTCAGGACGAGGGGTGGAATCCCGTTTCTATCTGTTATGACCGTCCCACGATAGCCACCTGTGTCTCTATCCCAACTTTGAGAACCTCACTATGCTCCTCAAACACATGCATCCAGATCAACTGCGAGAGGCCGCGGACCGGGGCGACCCTCTCCTGGTACCAGCCGGCTGTCTCGAAACCCACGGTCCGCACATGGCCATAGGTCATGATACCATTATTGTGGAGGAGATATGTGATCGAATCGCGGAGCATCTTCGAGTGGTCATCGCGCCACCATTCGACTACGGTAATACCGGCTACGCGCTGGGCGGACCGAGAGATGGCACGGTCGATCCAGACTACAATAGCTTTGGACTCTTCGTAAAATCCATCCTCCGAAATTTCATTGAGATGGGATTCCAACGGATTTTCGTGCCCATCGTGCACCAGGGCATGGATGGGCCGCTTGCCCTGACATTCAAGCGAGCGGCCGTTGAGCTGTCATTCGAAATGGTGCTCGACGATGGACATCCAAGAGGATGGTGGGGCGATGAAGTCCTCTCCAAGTCGGCACCAAGATTCGGTGGAATCAAAGTGCTGCCCATGGTTCTCCCTGCCGCATCACCACCTGCTGGCGGCGATCATGCCGGATACAACGAGACTTCATTCCTGCTGGCCACGAGGCCGGAACTGGTAGATCAAAGCAAACTCGATGACAACGCTCCGTGGTATTGCCGTCAGGATCCTGAAAAGAATAGCTGGACCGCCAGCGCAGAACACGGCCGGATTATGGTTGACGCCGTGGTGAAGGCCTGGGTGGAGATGCTCGGCTGACTTCCCAAGTTGGAAGAAAGTGAGCTAGACAGGCCAAGGTACGCTCGAAAAGTAGATCGTCGGGCCCGAGGCGTACCCTTAGGAGACTTCAATGGCCTTACTTCGCCACCTCGCACTCCCGTGCCGCGACGTTGAGATTTCGCGTACCTTTTACGAACAGATCCTGGGGTTCGAATTCATCGGTTACCGTGGCCATTGAACAGCCGTGGACCTGAATGACGGCACCTCGAATCTTACGCTTCTACCCCACGAAGGCGAGCGACCCGTTCTGATCGAGGGTGACGAGTACATTCAATCGCGATTACTCTATTGATTCTAAGGCGAGACCATGGCCGTATGTAAGCAAGGATCGACAAAGTTGACGTACTCATCGACGAACTGCACAGCGACGACTTCGATCCTGATGATTACCTGGCACAGGACGGCCTGCTACAGAAGCTCATGGAGAGCGTGACAGAACATATTCTGGCGACCGATCCTACCGATGTTCCCAGAGCCCGCAATCGCAGCTCTGATCCCAAGCTCAACCGTATGGCCCCACGCGCGAGCCCGGCTTCGACGATAGACCCTCCCCGTGTATGCCCGTGGTATGACGTCCAGAAAGATCCTATGCACCTAGAATTACCGACGGCGCTATCGATTAGGCAGCTGCCTGGCAGTCGAAACCGGTTGATGGGGTATATCCTGTTATGTTCTGCTGTACTACGTCTTCGTTGGTATATAGATAACTGGCGTGGAGAACTTCAAGGCAGTCTACCTGGGCCCAGGTATAGATATGGATTGCGACAAAACCCTTTCGCCTTTAGGTCAAGCAAGACGAGGGCGTTAGGTTCTGGCTCGTGGACCTGGAAAACAGCAAGAACTGTGGCTTTCCGGCTTCTCCATCGCCTTCATTGACGGCCCGCATCGGCTTTCTGGCCGCCATCGAGTCTCTCCATTCCAAGACGCAGTTGTAGCCATGCATCTCGCATGTGGTGTGTAACAACCCGAAGATGTATCCTGGAAAGATCGTCGTGCCGTGGGAGGGGCCATGTCATCAAGACTCGCGCCGCATTGCCATGGGATCACGTTGTCTAATAAGGGCGCTACCTGGCTTGACAGCAGAGATCGCAAAGGGGGATCCGACCAATACGTCACTGTCATGCCGCCATCAAATGGTTTGTTTTCACCCACTAGGACCGAGTGCCTGCGACCTGAAATGGACAGTTACACAGAAGACTGGGCAGGTCCCTCGGGGGCACGAGTGCCCCTCACGAATCATGTCTGACCTTGGTCCACAAAAAGAGCGATCGTTGGAGCGTTGCTAAGCCAAAGCAAGTCACTCCACCTGTACGATCGGTTCGCCGTAAATCACGGCATTTCGCAAAGAGGAAAATTCTGTCCGGTGCTATTCAATTCACCTGAGTTTTTCGTATTTCTTTCAGTTGTGTATATACTGTATTGGCTCGTGCTGTATAAAAACCTCATGGTCCAGAATGCTCTTCTTCTGTGCGCCAGCTACACTTTTTACGGATGGTGGGATTGGCGATTTCTCTCTCTTATCGCCTTCAGTTCGCTGATAGATTTCTTGGTAGGATACCAACTCGGTAAAACTAACCGAGCTTCGTCGCGTCGATTGCTCTTGTTCGTCACGCTTTCGACAAACCTTGGCTTGCTGGCAGTCTTTAAATACTTCAATTTCTTTATCGAGAGCTTTGAGACTTTGCTGGTCTCGATAGGCCTTCCATCCAATACCG
>JABIQT010000351.1 GCA_018667995.1 Candidatus Latescibacterota bacterium | reverse complement strand
GGGCTATCGCGACCGCACGCTATGCGCGCCAGCTTATCAATGAAGGTGCGATCGGAAACATCGTCAGCGCCCAGATGCGTGGTAAAGAAGACCACAGGGGTGGCGGTGAGGATTTGATGGTCCTGGGCACACATGCTATGGATCTGCTACGATATCTGCTGGGTCGCAACCCCATGTGGGTCTTTGCAACGGTAACCATGGATGATGGTCGCGCCGTCATGCTCGGTGAAGCCGTGGATGGCCCCGAGGAACTCGGCCTGATTGCGGGCGACCGGATCCACGCCCTCTACGGATTCGGGAATGGTGTTACCGCTACCTTCGAATCGCGTCGAAATCAGGAGGACGCCAACCGATTCGGTTTACAGATCTTTGGTACCCGTGGAATAATGACCGTCTACAATCTATCCCAGGATATACATATATATGAGGCCCCCTATTGGCGCCCTGACAGGACCGTACTCGTTAGAGATGTATGCCTGGAAGCAGAGAAGAATGCGCCATCCGCACATTCATTCCAGTCGCCTCAAATGGAGGGCAATGCAATCATTGTACGTGAAATCCTTCAAGCTCGAGAAGAGGGAAGAAGACCCATCAGCAGTGGACATGACGGACGCTGGGCACTGGAAATGATACACGGTATCTACGCCTCACACATGGAGGGCGGCCGCGTAAACCTGCCTCTCGTCAACCGCGATCATCCACTGTCAAACTACGACTGACAAGGGAGACGGCCATGAACGTATCCGACGCAGTAGCTCACATTCTGAAAGCTGAAGGTGTCGAGTATCTGTTTGCTTATCCCGTGAACCACCTGATTGAGGCGGCCGCAAAAGTCGGGATTCGGCCCATCATCGTCCGGCAGGAGCGTATTGGTCTGCACATGGCTGATGCCATGAGTCGTCTGTCTTCGGGCGATCGTATCGGCGTGTTCTGCATGCAGAGCGGTCCTGGCACCGAGAACGCCTTTGGCGGTGTGGCGCAAGCCTTTGGCGAGTCGGCGCCAATCGTTGTTCTTCCCGGTGGATATTCTCGACAGCTGACCAATGTTCCTCCCAATTTCAACGCCTTCCTGAATTTTCAGCATATCACCAAGTCTTGTGAGCAAGTGACCGAGGCCGAGAATATCCCGGAGGCACTGAGAAGAGCCTTCACACAGGTGCGCAATGGGCGTCCTGGCCCCGCTCTTGTTGAGATACCCGCGGACCTGTTTAGTAGCGAGGTCCCCGCCTTCGACCACCGTCCAGTGCCGGTAACGCGTACTGCACCGTCCGACGACGATGTCGAACGTGCGGCTCGTGAGCTTCTGGAGGCAGAACGTCCCGTTATATACGCCGGTCAAGGCATCCATTATGCCAAGGCATGGAGCGCATTGAAGGAACTCGCAGAATTGCTGGAAGCGCCCGTTACGACGAGTCTGGGAGGTAAGAGCGCGTTTCCTGAGACGCATCAGCTTTCCTTGGGGTGCGGCGGCAGGACTTATCCCCGCGCCGTTTACGATTTCATGCATGGAGCGGATCTGATATTCGGGATTGGTTGTAGTTTTACCCGTACACCTTTTGGATTTCAGATGCCTGCATCAAAAACAATTGTCCATGCTACGCTTGATCCTGCCGATCTAAACAAGGACGTCCCCGTAGACTATGCGCTCGCCGGTGATGCGCGGCTCACTCTTGAGGCGTTGACCGGAGTCATCAAGGACCTGACAGATGGTCGTGGACGCGGTCGGATCGAAAAGGTGACGGATCGAATCCGCAGCACAAAAAGAGACTGGCTGGCTGCCTGGTCACCTAAACTGGAATCGAACGAGGCGCCGCTCACTCCGTACCGGGTCATTCGCGATCTCATGCATACCGTGGATGTGGAGCGAACTATCATCACACACGACGCGGGTAGCCCCCGGGATCAGCTATCACCATTCTGGGAATCTGTGAGCCCGCTATCATACATAGGCTGGGGCAAGACTACACAGTTGGGATACGGGCTTGGCCTTGCCATGGGAGCGAAACTGGCCTGTCCAGACAAGCTCTGTATCAATGTGTGGGGTGATGCCGCCATCGGATTCACAGGCATGGATTTCGAGACTGCAGTCCGTGAGAGAATCCCCATTCTCTTGATTCTATTCAATAACTTCTCCATGGCCATAGAGCTCCCCATCATGGAAGTCTCAACCGAGAAGTATCGCAGTACAGATATATCAGGAAACTATGCCGAAATGGCGCAGGCTTTCGGCGGATATGGAGAGCGTGTTACGTCACCTGACCAGATCATCCCCGCCATAGAACGAGGAATTGCCCAAACACGGGAGGGCAAACCAGCCCTGTTGGAGTTTTTGACGAGTCAGGAGCTTGAGGTATCCATGGCTGGTCAAAGAGGATTCTGAGTCAACCGGGTTCATTTTGTCGCACACGAAATTAACTGATCGACCCATCTAGCCAGCCCTGAGGGAAAATCACTGCGAAATTGAATCGTATCAACTCGAGTTAGATGTTCCTTCTCGAAGAATATCCATAGCATGTGTCCCCGGACTATCAAGGAGCGCCCAAATAGCTGATTTCTGGTTCAATCGGATGGTAGAATACTGGGGGT
>JABIQT010000356.1 GCA_018667995.1 Candidatus Latescibacterota bacterium | reverse complement strand
GCAACGTTGCCGTTGTATGACGATCCGAATGACGATCTGTCGATCAGTGCCCGTCCGAACGCTCTGGTGTTGTTCAATCCGGCGGTCGTGTTAGCGCCCATTTCAGAGGGGTTTGAGTTTTTGGGGGCTGGCATCACCAATTTGAATGAGCTTATGGGCGTCGAACTCGAGTCTATATCGCCCTATCACCATGTGAAGTCAGGGGTGGTACCAACCATTATATTTCATGGTACAGCCGATAATATCGTACCCTACAAGACCGTTGAACTATTCAGAGAGAAAATGAAAGCACAGGGTAATCCCTGTTTGCTGGTCGGCTACCAGGGCGCTGGCCACGGTTTCTTCAACTACGGCCGAAACAATAACGCGCCATTTATCGATACTGTGAACAAGATGGATGCCTTTCTGGTCTCTCTGGGCTATCTCAAGGGTGCTCCCGAGACGATACATAATAAGTAAGGTGCCTTTTTAAGATGTCGGAGAGAGTACGCCGATCACTCAATACTGGACAGCCGAACAAGAGCTTGCATCGAATCGCTTCGCGCCCGATGAAGCTCAACACCGTTGTGTTGCTTAATTTTTGAAAAGTCAAAATCATGAACTCAGGTCAAACACTCGCGCACTTTGAGATTATCCGACCACTTGGTAAGGGTGGAATGGGGAACAGAAAGCCATGGAACTTCGAGCAGTAGTGATTGGAACGGGAGAAGCCGGAGAGGGACATACAAACGCACTGAGAAAATCAGGAGTCGATGTTGTAGCCATGTGTGGAAGAACTCCCGAACCCGCTCGCGCCATGGCCACTAAACTCGGGATCGAAGATGTACGCTTTGACTGGCAGCAGGCGCTGAACGAAATCCGTCCGGATATCGTTTCACTGGCTACCCCCGGACGCCCACATCGGGAGATGGCAGAGGCTGCAGCAAGCCTGGGATGTCACATATTCTGCGACAAACCTCTCACCTTGTCCGCCAATGACGCATGTTCCATGCTGCGTGCAGTTGAAAAGGCTGGCGTCAAGCATGCCTATGGCAGCAGCTCCAGATACACACCGGCTACGCGCCACATGAGAACCTTAATAGAGGATGGGTTTATCGGGCCGATAAGAGAAATCGAATCGATCCTCCGTATTGAATTGCCTCCAACAGCCCCCTTCTGTTGGATACACGATCTAAGTCTCGGAGGTGGATTGCTCAACAATTTATTCACTCATATTGTGGGTCAAGTATTGTATCTGAGTTGCGGACGGATAACAGCAGCGACTGGAGAGACTCGATGCCTATTTGGCAAAGTGCCAGTCGGTGATGCGATACACCTCTTTTCAGACCTATTCAGCACCTCTGTAGAAATAAATGAAACAACTCAATGGCGAGAGGCTGATGCGGATAGCGGGTATTCTGTAATCGCTCAAATTCAAGGGCCGGACAGCAATAATATAAGTGCGTTATTCCATGCCGGATCGCGCGACCCCCACCCGGCCCACCTGTCTATCCATGGTGAGACAGGCTCACTAAGAATGATCGGCAGTGTCAATCCAGGTCATGGGCGTGATATAGAGTATTGTAAAGCGGGTAGCAGTGAATGGGATCATATAAAGGTGCCAGATAATTTGTTTGATTCCTTTCGTGGCCAGGATACTGTTCAAGGATGCTGGAATGAGCTATTCCGGGAATTTGTAGATGATATCAGAGGACAGGGTAATACTTCCTATCCGACCTTTTATGACGGTTGGATTCATACCGAACTCATCGATATCGCACGCAATCGAACCGGCTGGCAGGAGATTACTGAACCCCAAAGATAAAAGCCACATAACCAGCAAATGCATCGGGACACTTCGTGTCCGATGATTAGCAAACCGTTAGGTGTTCGAGTTGCGCGGTATCTCGCTATTGGAAGGGATTATGGGAGTCACTAAGACATATCGCTACGTGTTCCGTTACGATTCGGGTAGCACTGATGTGACGGGTGAAATTGACAGGAAGACACTCTGGTTGGTCGTTTGGCGAGCGTGTGTTATTCCTGAGCACAGAATTGAGATAAATACGCACGACGACCCAGCAGATTCACGGGATGTAGGACTAGCGATCACTCGTCTTCAGCCTTTGCAGCGACGGTTCCTGTCAGCATCCATTCCTGAAGAAAGGATAGAGTTAAGACCTCACCCCGAGAATTGCTGCAAAGAGGTCCCTATCGATTACGCCCGGAGAGCAGAAATCAGTCTCTTTCCACGAATTGCAAATCTATCCGGCGATCCTGATGAATACTTTCTTAGCTACGATGAAGTAAATACACTTCAGTCCGCAAGAGAAGCTGTTATTTTCGAAGACCTTACGAGGTACACACTACTTTGCGAACAGCACACTCAAGCTGATTGGAGGCGGATTCTTGGGTATGATTCCTTGGACGAATGGGCAGATGCTGGGGCGTTTCATTCGTTATACAGCGAAGACTGAACATATTGCCAATCAAAACCCGTCAGGGTTATGTTAATGACATCCGTCTGTTTGACGTATTCACTAGGAATAGGCGTGAGATCGATGGTCGTTTCGTAAAGTGTATTAAAATCGCATAGCTCCGAAGATCTGTGCGCCGCAAGCGGCGTATGACAGCCGATCTACCAAGATCATTCACGATCGGAGATCTTGCGCGTGGACTCGGTTTGCAGGTCAATAACCACTCCGCCTCTGCTCACTATGTCTGTAAATCTCTTCTGGTGTCTGGCACGTCTGATTGCTGTCCGAGCGTCGGAAGCACCTCAACCGCCTTCGGACAATACAGCTCGTTGCTAGCCAATGGGACTATCCTTGAATCTGATCTATCCTAACCCAGTCGTCAATCGGACGGTGCTACGTTGTTCCCGAACGAGCGTTTTGGGCGGTTTGGAGCCGAAATAGCTCGCAGATATGGGTACCGATCTAACCGCACCGCCCCTTACTCCCAACGTTAGGTCAATCAGATCACCAGGTATTGATGATAAAGGGAGTAAATACAGATTCCATAAATAGACCAGAATTTGACACCCTATCCCAGTTAGCCTGCTTAGAAAAATTGCTTAGATTATGATAGGCAAAATGCAATCATTCATATCGCTGGATTACGAGCAACAGATAGCGTCATACAAACAAGCCGCCACTATCGCTTTAAAGGCTTATGATGTAGCACTTGAAGCCATATCCATAGAACCCATATCGTTGGTCAACAATGCAACTTTCAAGGTGCTTGAAGCTACTGCCGATGGTGTGACACGACAGTTTGCGTTACGGATTCATCGGCCGGATGGCGAAAAGATCGAAGCCATTCGATCCGAACTCCTATGGTTACAGGCCATTCGAAGGAATACAACGCTCAAAACACCTCATCCAGTACCGACTATTAGCGGAGAACCGTTAGTATCGGTATCTCTTACGGGTCTAAAGGATGTTCTCAATTGTGTGCTCTTTGAATGGCTTGAAGGAGACTATTTACGGACATCAGAGCAAACACCTGAGTCATCTTATCAAGTAGGGCAATTTGCCGGTGCCTTGCATCAACAATCCAGCCAATTCTCGTCTACTTCGGGCCTTGTTCGGCGGCGGTTGGATGGCAATAGCATTTTTGATAGAAGCATACTCACGGTCTCAGTAGACCGGAGTTCCCTTTTTACCCAAGAACATATTCAGATTTTTCAACAGGTTGAAGAACGCACGCAAACTGTGTTCGGTAAACTTGATCAAGATCATCAGACTTTTGGCCTAATTCATTCTGATCTGATCTGGAAAAACTACTTCTTCCATGAAACCGGTGTAGGAGCTTTGGATTTCGATAGTTGTAGCTGGGGCTACTTTTTATATGACTTAGCCCCGACACTTCTCGGTTATCGCGATGAGTCGGGGTATCCTGATCTTCGGAAGGCATGTCTGTCCGGATATCGGAGTGTACGCCATTTGCCTGCTCAACATGAACAATACCTGGATACCTTGATCGCAGCGCGTCATCTTATTTCATGTGTATGGCTTGCCGGCCATTTAGACAACCCAGATCTACGTCAGAATGCCTCATCGATCATCGCCTATCGAATTTCTGAGATGTGTGATCTCATTGAATAGCTTGGTATCGATATTCTAATGGAGTCGTTTATGAATACTTCTGTATGTATTGAAGAGTGGGATGAGACGCATACCAGATGGAACGAATTAAGGCAGTTTTTAGATGCCCAGGGCCAGACAAGATGGGCAGAAATAGAAGCGGAGTGGCATTTAAGTAATCACAGGCTCATTGCACTTCGAAATGGCCAAATCACCGGATTTCTACGCTTCATTACTCAGACTATCGGCATTGAAGAAGATCACGAGCCTGTTACGTTAAATAACATTCCTCTAATCGAAGCAAAAGTTTTAGCCTTTGGCGTCGAGCCAACTTATAGAAATCAGGATATTGGGCGTTCTCTACAGGAAGCAGGCATACGATTGG
>JABIQT010000507.1 GCA_018667995.1 Candidatus Latescibacterota bacterium | reverse complement strand
CACCCGGAAGTACTTGCTGAGCCACTGTTTTGATGTTTTCAAAATTCAGCAGGGCGAGGAAGTCTTCCTCCTCGATAAACACTTCGATGTATGTCCAGACGTCATCAGGTACAAATTCAAAAATACGTTGTCTGATATTAGAAGTGTTCACTACGCTCGTGAGCAGTTCTTTCATGTGGGTAATATCCGACACGATAGTCGGAATCAGAACCGCAAGGAGCAAACTAGCGAAACCGATAATGATAGCAAGGCTGACCAAAACAGCCATAATACGTGGCCCAAATGGCAATCGGCGTTGCGTCCATGCGACCAGAGGGTTAATGAGATAGGCCATCAGCAGAGCAACTGCAAACGGGATCAATACGTCACTCAAGTAACCTGTCAGGAAGATGACGGACCAGGTGATTACCACTGCTAAGGCTATGCGAAAAACCCGGTCGAACGTAAATGGCCTATCAAGCATCATTCCGCCTTCGCGTGTTGACGATCATTCGTCCTGCTATCTCACAGAATGGCTGCAACGCCTGGACATGCGTCTGTGTGTATCCGCCTGGTCGATTGGCAATAGCGAGCGCACCTACCAATTCGCCACGTATGAGGAAGGGGAGTCCACAGTACCCAGAAAGCTTTACATGCCCCATGGGTACACCACCACTTCTATGATCGCTATCAGGTTCGTTGGTAACGATCGGTGCACGCTCCGTCAATATCGCTCCGTTGAGTGTATTCAGATTATGAAACTGGAGATTCGAAATGACATCCGTCCGCCTGAAGCCTGATTTATAAATATCCGTAACGGCATGGGAGTGTAGATACGGCCTCTCAGGAGATGTGTATCTCACCTCTGCTATAAATCCGAATCCGCTGGAAGTGCATTGAAGTAATGGTGGCAAAAGGTCCACAAAGGTCCGCTCCAAATCATGATTGCGGGCAAAAGACCTCAGAGATTGCTCCATCATCGACCGCAGTCCGCCAAATACATCATCCGAAGAGTCTGCAAAGACCTCTTCCAGAATTTGGTCTGTTTCCTGTAGTTTATTGTCCATTTTTATGGGGGAGATACCCGATCTATGGGTTTCATGTATGCCCTTGTACGCCCAAACATATAGACTGTCAGGTCCTCAGGACAAAGGGTACTTGGAAATCCACGTCAAGTCCCGTCCATATCGGATTCGGCCACGCACTATCTGAAATCCTGAGTACACTCGTGAAAACATGTGAGAAATAAAGATTGGCCAAATGCATTCCATTTGTCAAGCGTCTCCTGCTGACGTATAATCATGAAGCCCTTTCGCTCGTCTTGGCTATCAGAATCCAATCCACCCGAAAGCTTGAATCCATCGGAAGACGGTGATGTGGCTGTGCAAGCGGATATCGAACCCTTGGATGGTCATGTGCTCGACTTGCTATAATCAGGGAACGGTGTGCCCGTAAGAGTCACATTCTTCAGATATTCCGAAGAAAATGATGCGAGCACACGGGACGCTACATTCACACCTACGCGAGCACACAATGACTAATTTTCGACGCGCTCTATCGGATTGCCCGTACCGCATCTGTTAAGTTGGATGTAACTCACGGAATACTATCGGAGGATCTGTATGACAGTCTGGGGTAAGATCGGAGTCGCCAGTGTCGCAGCCTTGGCAGTTGGTTTCACCCATGGCGTGATGTCGCAAACAAACCAGTACACAAACTCGGTCGGCCGGGTGCTGCCGCCAGACGCCGCGCCGCCTTCGCAGCAGATTCTTCGAATGATGAGTCCGGAGCCTCGCAGTCTGGACATCAGCATCAATCTTTATGATGGTGAGTCGACAATTTTGCCGTTCGAGCCTCTGCTTACGCGAGATTCCAATTGGCAACCGATCCCGGCCGCCGCCGAACGATATTCCGTGTCGGAAGATGGCCGCATCTGGACGTTTCATCTACGCCCTGGAGCTCGGTGGAGCGATGGTCGTCCAGTAACCGCGCAGGACTTTGTCTTTGGTTACCAGAGGATGCTCGATCCCCAAGTAGCCAATCCATACGCCTTCTTCTATTATGACATCAAAAATGCGAAGGAAGTCAGCCAGGGCACTATTCAGGATCTGAATCAACTGGGTATTCGGGCTCTTGACGATCTGACGGTAGTCATCGAGACAACCGAAGCCACTCCCCACCTTCCCCACATAGTGTCTTTCTCCCTGGCTTATCCAGCTCCGAAGTGGGCCATAGAAAAACACGGGAAGAAATGGACAGAAGTGGAAAATATTGTCTCTAATTCGCCGTTCCGTCTGAACGAGTGGTCATATGGTAGCCACATGAGTTTTACGCCCGATCCTTTCTATAATGGTCCCCATAAACCATATCTGGAGGAGGTCGTCCATCCCTTTCGGGAGGCGGGCAATGCGACCGTTCTGTCATATGAAAATAACGAAGTTGATGTGGAAACCGTCGATATCGCCGACCTGGATCGTATTGAGGCAGATCCACGTCTTAAGCCCGATCTGATCAAGTCTCCCGGCAGAACCACGTGGTACCTCTTTTTCCGAACAAAGGAGGCTCCGTTCAACGATATCCGTGTGCGAGAGGCCTTTTCCAGAGTTATCAACCGGGAGGCTATTTGTAGAGTTGTTTTGCGGGGATCAGCCGTGCCAGCCTACTCCATGATTCCGCCGGACTTTATTGAGTACAACGGTCAGGCCATGAAACAGTATCAGTCATATGACCCGGTCCGCGCAAAAGCTCTAATGCGGGAGGCTGGATTCCCGAACGGTCGTGGATTTCCGAAACTCGAAATGTGGATTCGTTCACCCTCACCATCTATGAAGCTGGCGGGCGTGGCGATTCAGCAGATGCTGAAAGAACACCTGGGGATTGACGCCACAGTCAGGTCTGCAGACAGATCTGCATACATGAGCCGATTGATGGACTGGGACATGCCATTCGGTTTTCTTCGATTCGTAGCAGACTACGTAGATCCGCGCAACATGCTGGATATGACGTGGCACTCGCAGCCCAAGGGGGCGGCCAGGCATGACTGGCAGGTAGAATCATTCGATTTACTGGTGGAGGAGGCCGCGTCAGAGCTGGACAAGGCGCGCCGCGTCAAACTCTATCAAGAGGCAGATGAGATTCTGGTAAAGGATTATGGTGCGGCCTTTGTATTCCATCCTTTGACACTGGGGCTTCGTAAACAGTGGATCAAGGGCTATGAGCGGAATAGCGACGGCACTGTGGGCGCTCTGTCCTACACCGATGTTTATATTGGCAACAACGTGGCACGATAGGGGGACTCCTTCATGTGTGGACGTTATACGCTGGCCGCCGATCGAAATACACTGCTCCAGACCTTCCCGGATTTTGTTTTTCCCACCAACTTACCGATCCGGTACAACATCGCGCCCACACAGCCCGTTGCTGTGGCCGCAAACAACAATGGGGGGGAAGTAGAGGCGTTTCACTGGGGTCTGATTCCATTCTGGGCAAAGGACGCCGCTATTGGAAACAAGCTGATCAACGCGAGGTCTGAATCCCTGCACGAGAAGCCGTCCTTCAAACACGCATTTCGACGGAGACGTTGTCTGATATTCGCAGACAGCTTCTACGAGTGGTATCGGGTACCCGACAGCAAAGCGAAGATTCCGATTCGAGTTCATATGGCAGACGGCCGGCCTTTCGCATTTGGCGGTCTATGGGAATCCTGGAAACAACCGAGTGGAGACGCACTGCAATCCTGTGTCATTATCACGACAGAGCCCAATGAATTGATGGCCAGAATTCACCACCGGATGCCTGCTATTGTTGGGCCGGAGTCGTATGACGATTGGCTGGATCCCGCGGCAAGATCGCCTGAGACTTTGCAGCCGCTCCTCAGGCCATTTGAGGCGGAACTCATGGCAATGCATCCCGTCTCATCACTCGTGAACAGCCCTGCTTCAGATGATCCAAGCTGCATTACTCCGGTCGAGAGTAGCGACTTCATAGACGCTGTGTAGGTGTCCTGGCTGGGGTTTACTCCTGTGGATTGCGCACCGACCCGAGAAAGAGACTGAGCTTGACGAGGTTCTCCGATATTCGGTAAAAGAATGGGCGATCCACGGTGAGGCACTCCGTTTCTGTGAACCGGTCTGTTAGCCCGGTAGCAAAGAGATTGGCCGTCACAGCAGCGGCCTTCACGCCCTCTTCAGCGACCTCTACGCGGACCTTGTGGACGATATTTTCCATACCGAAATCTCCCCTTACACCCGTGATACCCGAGAAATCTGCCCGAGCATCAAAGGCCGTTTCCAGGCCTGCCCCCTGCAAGAGCTCCCCTATCTGTGAAGTAGATTCCATTGAGAATCTGGGTAACCCAAGATTCACATTGGTGCTCACGTCTGTGGTATCAGCCAGATAGCCCGGCGTTATAGAATCCAGAACCTTCTCAAAATAGCCCTTCTCGGGCAGAATGACCTCAAAAGACAGGTTACCATTCATGGGCAGAGCGACTGCAACGAAGTGCCCTCCATTGTGTCGCCTCACTGGGCACGCGAATTCTCCGCGCATCATCTGTACTTCGACCGATGCCTCTTTTCCTCGGTCATCGAGGTGGAATGGTTCAGGCTTGGTCTGCTCGAGATCGAACTCAAATGTCCATTGAGTATCCATGTACAAAGCATTGACCAGAATCAAGCTGGCTGTATTGGCCAGGTCTTCCTTGGAGATCAGCACCGGAATCTTACTCCGGGTATGACGATTCACCCAATTATTGATGGTTTCCACCGTCTGAACCGGTCGCGAGAAGTCTACTGATACACACTCCGCCCAAAGGTGTTTCCTAATTACATCCACGTAGAGGGGCGCCACACTTCCGGCGGTATCGTTCAGAAATGCACCGTTGGCGATATGCAACCGGTTTTGCTCACTCTGTTTGCCGCAAGCAATTTCATGGATGTATTTCCCAAGTAGTGGCAATGCATCCGACACAGATCTATCTAACCCAAGGATATCCGCTAGCTCCTGCAACGTCTTTCCTGCCGATCCAGGCAGGAGCATAGCCAGGGAGATCGAGACACTCAACGGTGAAATCGCCTGATTCTTGTGATGATCCAGTTTTGGAAAGATGGACCATCCGGGATTATCAAAATTCCTGGCCAGATTCAGCACGCGCACCCGGTCTGATGGCGACATAGTATGTGCGCCTTCGCCGAAGTATTCAGGATACTCTGTCATTGTACCCTCTCAATCTCACTGTAAGTAGCAGGAGGCGCGACCGGATATAGAGTCTCAGGTGTTTCTGGATTCGAGATTGGTATTGAACAAGTTCGGGAGAGGTCGGTAGTTGAATTGGGGCCGTCAATTACCCTTTCCTGCGTGAGTCAGCGGCCTATAGTGCGCAGAGCTGTTGCCGGAAGGCTATATGCCATCATGGTCTGATCCATGTCGAATGCCCGTTGCTCATCGAAGCGGCGAAACTTGATTCTTGGGGTACCCCAACGAAGCAAGCGATTGAGTGATTTCGTTCAGAATGTCTGGATCGTCAATTGTAGCGGGAACTCGATACGTCTCTCCATCGGCAATTTTCTTAATGGTCCCCCTGAGGATCTTACCCGACCGCGTCTTGGGGAGCCGCTGCACGCCCGTCGCCAGCTTAAAGGAGGCCACTGGACCAATTTCATTGCGGACCAACTGGATCAGTTCAGCCAGGATTAGGTCAATCTCACGAGTAACACCGGCACTCAAGACGACAAACCCACACGGTATTTCACCTTTCAGCTCATCAGCAATTCCAACGATCGCACACTCGGCCACGTCTGGATGTGAGGAAAGCACCTCCTCCATTCCTCCCGTCGAGAGGCGGTGTCCGGCCACATTGATGATGTCGTCCGTACGACTCATTATGAAGAGGTAGTCGTCCTCATCTTTGTAACCAGCGTCAGCCGTGAGATAGTATCCGGGGTAGGTGTCCAGGTAGGTCGTCTGAAATCCGTGATCGTTTTGCCACAGCGTGGGTAGGCATCCAGGGGGCAATGGCAATTTGATAACTACATTTCCGATCGCGTTGGGGGCGACTTCGGTTCCCTCATCGTCCAAAACACGTATGTCATAGCCTGGTACAGCTTTGGCACATGATCCAGGTTTGATAGGTCGCATTCCAAGACCTAGGCAGTTTGCGCCCACTGGCCACCCCGTTTCTGTCTGCCACCAGTGATCTATCACAGGGATTTTCAGTTTTTCGGTGGCCCAACCGAGCGTATCCGTATCGCAACGCTCACCTGCCAGAAACAGACTGCGCAGGGATGTGAGATCGTAATTCCCTATTAACTGTCCTTCCGGATCTTCCCGCTTTATTGCTCTGAACGCTGTGGGAGCCGTGAAGAGTACATTTACTTTGTGCTCCGAAACTACTCGCCAGAACGCTCCTGGATCGGGCGTTCCGACCGGTTTACCCTCATATAATATGGTAGTACAGCCTCGAAAAAGTGGTCCGTAAACGATATACGAGTGACCGACCACCCAACCGACGTCCGACGCGGCCCAATAGACATCTCCTGCATCAAGATCGTATATGTTCTTCATGCTCCATTGAAGTGCGACAAGGTGGCCTCCGTTGTCTCTGACGACTCCCTTGGGTATGCCGGTGGTGCCTGATGTATACAGAATATAGAGTGGGTCCGTAGATGTAACGGGTACGCAGCCTGCCGGTACGGCCTTCGTCAGGCACTCTGACCAGTCCAGATCACGTTCATCTGCCAGACTGGCACGGACTTCGGGCCGCTGGAAAACGATGCATCGCAAGGGGCTATGTTTGGCAAGACTGATAGCCTCATCCAGCAGCGGTTTGTAGGGGATGATTTTGTCGCCGTCAATACCGCAAGATGCGGTGAGAATGATCAGGGGTTCTGCATCGTCTATACGCGTCGCGAGTTCGCGTGCGGCGAATCCACCGAACACCACGGAATGAACAGCCCCAATGCGGGCACAGGCCAACATGGCGATGACCGTCTCCGGAATCATGGGCATATAGATAATGATGCGATCACCTGCCCGCACTCCCTGTGCTTTCAAAACGCCTGCGAAGCATGCTGTTTTTTCGAGAAGGTGCTCATAGCTGTAGGACCGAACCGTATGGGTCACCGGACTGTCATAGATCAGAGCTGTTTGAGCACCGCGCCCATTCTCCACATGTATGTCGAGGGCATTGTAGCAGGTATTGAGTCTTCCACCGGGGAACCAGCTATATCGAGGCGATAACGAGTCATCAAAGACGGAGTCATACGGATGATGCCAGTGAACCTGCCCGGCAGCCTCGGCCCAGAAGGCCTCGGGCTCATCGAGAGATCGTCGATATATGTCGTCGAATTCGGTCACGAGGATAGTGTCCTTTTCTGATCGAAAAGATCTTTTGCATGCAGGTCTAGCACTATATGGCAGGTCGGTACTTCAAGATTATGGAAATCGCCGCCTCAGGCCCCGTGTCGATCGACATCACGTCCCAACGCGCGTAACACCTCTTTATCCAGTGCATACAGAATATCTTCCTGACCGGAATAGCGTCCGCGCTCAAACCTCCGTGATCGAAGTCCCTGCTGCATTTGCTCGCACACCTGCCAGTCTTCGCGATTGGTCATGTCCCAGAATGCTATGGCCGATTCAAATCGTTTCATGTGGTTCTTGTCTTTGATCACGTCAGGGTGCAGTAGGAAAAAACAGTCGTTTTGAATACGGTCGATGGCCAGAGATCTGATTCT
>JABIQT010000546.1 GCA_018667995.1 Candidatus Latescibacterota bacterium | reverse complement strand
TGGGGCATGGTATCCCTTACGGCGGGTATTCTTGTGTACAACCTTCTTATCGGCAATATGCAGCTCGAATACGTTGCTTCATATACAAGCACATCATTGCCTACGATCTACAAAATATCGGCACTGTGGGCCGGATCGGCAGGCTCGTTGTTACTCTGGGGATGGACGCTCGCCACTTTCGCAGTGGTGGTGCTGTTCCAGAACAGGACGCGCAACCGGATTCTCATGCCCTACGTGCATGCTACTCTAATGACCGTTACCTTGTTCTTCATTGCGATCAACATCTTCTATGCGAACCCATTCGAACTCCTGCCTTTTATTCCGGCCGAAGGAAAGGGGTTGAATCCGATACTCCAGATGCCGCTGATGATGATTCATCCGCCGATTCTGTACCAGGGATATGTGGGGGTAACGGTACCTTTCGCCTTTGCAATAGCGGCCTTGATCACTCGTGAACTGGGAGACACCTGGGTGCGTACGATTCGACGCTGGACGCTCTATGCCTGGTTTTTTCTGGGATTCGGACTCCTCCTTGGGGGGCGCTGGGCATATATGGAACTGGGTTGGGGCGGATACTGGGCATGGGATCCTGTTGAAAACGCGGCACTGATGCCTTGGCTGGCCATCACGGCATTCCTACACTCGGTCATGATCCAGGAAAAGAAGGGCATGCTCAAGATCTGGAACATGACCTTGATCATCTTGACATTCGGGCTCTCCATATTCGGCACATTTCTGACAAGAAGCGGTGTGGTATCATCGGTGCATTCATTTTCAGAATCGGGGCTCGGGCCGATGTTCGGCGCGTTTGTTGTGCTCTCCATGCTCTTTTCGTTTATCCTACTCTATACACGAAGGAATGCGCTTAGAGCCCGGAGTGAACTCGATTCCTTTGTATCACGTGAAAGCAGCTTCCTTCTTAACAACCTGGCGCTTGTCGGTGCCTGCTTTGCTATTCTATGGGGTACGATATTTCCAGTCATATCAGAATTGGTGAAGGGAACGAAGATCACAGTCAGCGCCCCCTACTTCAACGAAATCAATGTACCTATAGGGATATTCCTGTTATTCCTGACAGGGGCCGGTCCTCTGTTCGCCTGGCGCAGGACATCTGTTCAGAGTCTTAAGAAACACTTTAAGATACCCGTGGCTGCATTTGCGGTAACCTTGATCGCGCTGGTGGCATCCGGTATGACACATGTTTACGCGCTGCTTGCTTTCAGTATGAGTGCCTTCGTTACGGGCGCCATATTCCTGGAATTTGCTCGAGGCACAATGGCTCGTCATTCCACGAATGGCGAAGCGTATCCTCTGGCCTTCATCAAGTTGATTCTGGGCTACAAGCGCAGATACGGGGGATATATCGTGCACCTTGGAGTGGTGATGATGTTTGTCGGGTTTACCGGCTCCGCGTTCACCATCGAGGAAGACATCCCGCTTTCTCGCGGAGAATCCATGTCGATAAAGGACTACACACTCCGCTTTGACGACCTGACAGAAACCAATATGGGGGAATACATCTCCTATCAGGCTTCAGTCGTCCTCTTCGAGGATGGACAGCCGACTGTGGAGATGCTTCCGGAAAAACGCTTTTATCCCGTACAGGAAACGCCCACCACCGAGGTGGCCATCAGGTCATCTTTCGGGGAAGACCTATACCTCGTACTCGCGGAGCTAAATGAAACATTGGATCGGGTAACCTTCAAAATCTACATAAACCCTCTTGTAAACTGGGTTTGGTTTGGCATGATTACCCTCGTACTGGGAACGGGTGTCCTCTTTCTTCCAGACGGATTCGGACGGCGCTCTTCCGCACGAAGACCATCACGGCCAGAGGTCTCAAGATCAGTCACTCCGAAGGGTAAAGAAACGGTTCAAGCGGACTAGGGAAACCAACTTCGCACGGGCTGTTTGAATGTGCTGGTGCAGGAAAGTTGGTTTCGCGGTTTGCTGATTCGTAGACTCGTATTGGTATAAGGCCGGCTCCATTGTGAGCCGGCCTTTTTTCTTACGGCCCAAGGAGTTCTGCATGGAACGCCCCGTCTTCATGACCTTTTTCCATTTTACAATATCGGTTGCCAAGGATCTCACGCCCGGTTATATTTCTACATATTTCCCGTACCAATTCAAGACTGTAACAACGTACTTTTCGGATCTATAATGAAGCAATACGAGATGTTGATTAGGAGTATATAACTATGACGTTCTTCATGGAAAATATCGACCGGCTCTGGCTGCCTTTGCTGGCCGCGGCGGCGATTGTCGGCGGCATCTGTCTGGGCCTGAGCATTGTGTGGGGTCGCCGAAAGAAAGGGGACCTGGAATCGCGCGCCGAAAAGCGAGCGCTTCGCATGGTCAAAGAAATGGAAGCTCAGGGTAAGACCTCACTACTCGACGAAAAGAGAGTGTGGCACGAGACCAGGGCGTCGCATGAGAAGGAATTGACGAATAAGCGACTACAGATCGAGGAAAACGAACAGAATATGGTCCTGCGCGAAAAAGAGTTTGAAGAGAGCCAGGAGCAAGCCTCCATAGCCGGAGACCGACTTGCAATTCTCGAAGAAGATCTCGGCATAAAGGAGAAGCGCGTTCAGAGCCAGGAGCAACGTCTAGCTGAATCGACCAATGAGTATCGCAGCAGATTAGAGACCATCGCTAAATTGTCCGTGGACGAAGCCAGGGAGCAGCTTCACAAAGAGCTCATGGCTGAAGTCAAACAACAGGCGGCCCAGAAGCTTCGCGACCTGATGGATCAAACAAAAGAAGACGCATCGCGAGAGGCCAAGAAGGTCATTTCCTTGGCCATAAACCGCTGCGCGGCTGATCAGTCCACACAGTCAAGCGTGGCAGTTGTGCCTCTACCGAACGAGCAGATCAAAGCTAGGATAATAGGTAAGGATGGTCGTAATATACGCACTTTCGAGTCAACGAGCGGCGTCAAGGTTATGGTCGATGACACGCCCGAAGCTGTCGTGATTTCCTGTTTCGATCCTATACAGCGGGAAATCGCCCGTACCTCTATGGAACAACTGGTGTCGACTGGCAAGATCACTCAGAACCGTATTGAAGAGGTAATCG
>JABIQT010000654.1 GCA_018667995.1 Candidatus Latescibacterota bacterium | reverse complement strand
GTGGGCGAATGGGAAATGACCGGGTAACCGTGAAGAATTTAACAGTGGTCGGCGTTGATACGGAGCGAAACTTGCTTCTTATCGAAGGGGCAGTACCGGGCCACAATGACGGATATGTGATGATCAGACGGGCATAATGTCCGTAAGTATGCACGACGAGGAAAACCATGCCGACTGCACGATTATATCAGAGTGACGGTACAGAGCAAGGACAGATAGAACTGGAACCGTCCGTTTTTGGAATTGAGCCTAACGATCACGCCATTTACGAAGCAGAAAAGTTGTATTTGGCAAATCAGAGACAGGGAACCGTACGCACACAAACGCGGAGTGATGTCTCTTACACTTCAAAGAAGATGTTCAGGCAGAAGGGGCTAGGGCGGGCCCGAATGGGCTCCGCTCGATCACCTAGTCGTGTCGGTGGTGGTCGAGCATTTGGACCGAAACCCCGCGATTATAGCTATACGATTCCCAAGAAAGTCAAACGGCTAGCAGTGAAATCCGTTCTTTCGAACCACGCTCAAGCAGACTCCGTCTTGGTAATCGACGACATCAATTTCGATATACCAAAGACCCGCGAAATGGTTGCATTGTTGGAGGCTCTGTCGGTAGACAGCCGCAAATGTCTCGTGTTGATGGATCGAAGTGATGAGACAGTTTACAAATCCTGTCGCAATATCCCCCGAGTGAGTGTAGATCTAGCCTCAAGCGCGCACATTCATGAACTGCTACACAGCGACGTGCTTATCTTCACGCGTGAAGGTCTGAAGCAAGTCGAGGAGGCACTGAAGTCATGAAGGATGCGAGATCAATCATAGGCAAACCACTATTGACGGAAAAGAATCACAGCCTGCGTGATGACGAAAACAAGTACGTGTTTGAAGTGGCCCTCCATGCAAACAAACTGGAGATTAAACATGCGTTGGAGGAGATATTCGACGTGCAGGTTAATTCAGTCAGAACTATGCGTGTTAAGGGTAAAATGAAGCGTTTGGGACGATTCGAAGGCAAGCGTCCCGATTGGAAGAAAGCTATTGTAACTTTGGCTGAAGGTGATGCCATCGATCTGTTTGCCGGTGCGTAAGTTAAGTCGTGACT
Source organism: Candidatus Latescibacterota bacterium (assembly GCA_018667995.1). Lineage (GTDB taxonomy): Bacteria > JAAXHH01 > JAAXHH01 > JAAXHH01 > JABIQT01 > JABIQT01. The sequence continues at coordinate 1,713 of JABIQT010000654.1, read as the reverse complement.
GAAAAACGATACTTTTGAGGTAACAAATGCCAGTTCGATCTTTTAGACCAACGACCCCGTCCAATCGATATAAGACGGTCTCCAGTTTTAAGGAAATCACACGCAAGGAACCTGAGTCGTCTCTTCTGAGGCCCATAAAAAAAAGCGGTGGGCGGAACAATACAGGACGAATGACATCGCGACACCGTGGTGGTGGGCACAAACGGAGATATCGTTTAATTGATTTCAAACGCAATAAATTTGACGTCCCTGGACGGATAGATTCGATCGAATATGATCCGAATCGATCTGCTCGGATAGCGCTTGTTATATATGCAGATGGGGAGAAACGCTATATTCTGGCTCCCGTAGACCTGGCGGTAGGACAGACCGTTGTTTCCGGTGAAAATGCCGAAATCCGAAACGGCAATCACTTGCCTATGGCTAAGATGCCCTTGGGTACTTTGATTCACAACGTCGAATTATTGCCCGGAAAAGGGGGCCAGATTGTTCGGTCTGCCGGCACTGTGGCCCAACTGATGGCTAAGGAAGGCACATGGGCTCAGCTTCGGCTCCCCTCTGGAGAGATCAGGCGAGTACCCTTAAACTGCACTGCAACAGTTGGACAGATCGGCAATACTGAGCACGAGAATATCAAGCTTGGAAAGGCCGGTCGTGCCCGGTGGCTTGGCCGTCGCAGCCATACGCGGGGTGTGGCCATGAATCCCGTCGATCATCCAATGGGCGGCGGTGAAGGTAAGAGTTCTGGGGGACGGCATCCGACAAGTCCCTGGGGACAGCTTGCAAAAGGCTACAAGACTAGGAAGAAAAACAAGAAATCTAATGCGCATATCATCAAGAGAAGGAAATAGGAGAAACGGATGTCTCGTTCGGTAAAAAAAGGTCCGTACATTGATCCCAGTGTGGCAAAAAAGATAGCAGAACTTAATCGAACTGGCGAAAAGACTGTGGTACGCACATGGGCACGTGCATGTACGATTACGCCAGATTTTGTAGGACATACACTGGCGATCCACAATGGAAATAAATTCATCCCGGTGTACATATCTGAAAATATGGTGGGGCATAAGCTGGGGGAATTCGCACCTACGCGTACCTACCGTGGTCACACAGGCCGTATCACCGAACGGACAACCCAGTTAAAGTAGCCCAAGACGATAGAGGGGAAGCGTAAGATGGAAGCCCGTGCAATGGCGCGACATGTTAGAGGATCGGCAAAAAAATATCGACAAGTTGTGGCCCTGATTCGTGGCAAATCGGTTCAGGAAGCTTTAAATATATTGCAATTTGTACCCAAAGCGGCTGCAGGCCCCTTAGAGAAAACTGTTCGTTCTGCTGCGGCCAACGCAGTCAACATGGATGATAGTGGTGAATTAGACGCTGAGAATCTGCATATCAAGATTGTCAGTGTTGACGGCGGTCCTGCACAGAAGCGTATTCACTACGGCCCTCGTGGCATGGCTTCAAGGATGAAGAAGCGCAGCAGCCATATTACGGTCGTAGTATCGGATGACTAGTAGGTTGTCTTAAATCGTTAGTTAGATAGGAGAGTATAGCGTGGGACAGAAAACACATCCGATAGGGTTCCGTCTTGGGGTCATCAAAACCTGGCAGTCGAACTGGTATTCGGATAAGAATGTCGCTGATTTACTCGAAGAAGATCTGATGATCAGGCGTTATGTAAAGAGTCGGATGACGCGCGCCGGAATTTCG
>JABIQT010000520.1 GCA_018667995.1 Candidatus Latescibacterota bacterium | reverse complement strand
CGGACGATTTGGCCAACGTAAATACTTTAAGTATTGGATCCCGGACGGCCGTTATTCCAGTAACAAGGAGCAAGTATCGGCTGGCATCCAATTCAGTCGAACTCCACATTTTGTGTCCATCAACCTCAGTTCTAACGCATATTCGGGTAGTGCAAGAAGTAATTCTATCAGCACGTCCATTCGGACCCAACCCAAGTGGCTCCCTTTTACATTTAGCAATTCGTCAAATGTCTGGATGCGCTCGAGCAACACCACCTACTACAATTCGAGCTCATTTCAACGTGAAGTGAAGGGAGTGACTCTGGGTCTCGAGTATTCACTATTGGCTGTCGACATGGTGGGTCCGCTGTCCTTTTCACATATCGCAGGCTTATCTGCGCGGTATTCGTTCAAGAAATGGGGATACCTCTCCATTCGCGAACGAACCCATATTGGATCCAGCCTCACTTCGTCGACGCTATACCTTAACTACGGTATACGTTTTTGAGTCCAACACTCATCATATGGCTGGTTTTTGCTGTTCTCGCGCTTCTGTTTGTGGTTCCTTATGTACGCGAACTGCTCAACCGCGAGAAGGCCGTTTTGGAGGCCCATGCTGAATCACTGGAGTACGGGCTCTACCGACCGGCATCCCTTCATCCCGTGGTGAATCCAGATCAGTGCATCGGTACAGGAAACTGTGTGGAATCCTGCCCAGAAAAGGATGTCCTAGGCCTACTTTCAGGTCAAGCCACCCCGGTTTCACCGGCTCGTTGTATTGGCCACGGACTGTGCGAACGATCCTGCCCAGTTAATGCCATCGAATTAGTTTTTGGAACGTCGCGACGGGGTGTTGACTTACCACGCATCCAAGAAAATTTTGAAACAAACGTCCCCAGCTTGTACGTCGTTGGTGAGCTCGGCGGAATGGGCCTTATCAAGAACGCGTTTGAACAGGGACGCCAATGTATTGACGGTATCTCGGTACCCTCACCGAATGATTCCGACGTACTTGACCTCCTCATTGTCGGCTGCGGCCCGGCCGGTCTTTCCTGTGCTATTCAGGCTGTGGAAAAAGGTTTTTCGTACCGTGTTATTGAAAAAGATGGAGTCGGAGGCACCGTCCTCAATTACCCGAAGAAAAAACTGGTTATGACTGAACCTATGGACTTGCCAGGGACCTTTTCGATGGCCAAACGGGACTATGCCAAAGAAGAGCTCCTTGAAATCTGGCAAGGACTAGTCGACGAACTGCAAATTAAGATCAATGAAGAAGAGATAGTTCTGACCGTTGATAGACTTGCCTCGGGACATTTCTCTGTCCGAACCAATAAAGATGATTATACAGCTCAAAACATCGTCTTGGCCATTGGGCGGCGCGGAATCCCACGTAAACTCGACGTACCCGGCGAAGCCCTTCCAAAAGTTGCCTACGCCCTTAAAGACGCGACTGATTTTGCAGGAGATCGTGTGCTCGTCGTCGGAGGTGGAGATTCAGCGGTAGAAGCCGCATTGACACTTAGCGAGCAATCCAACACCCAGGTCCACATTTCTTATCGAAAAGAGGCCTTTTTCCGTATAAAAACCGACAACCAAACACGGCTGAACACGGCAATCAAAGCAGGCCGAATTCAGTTGATTATGAATTCAAACGTCTCCGAGATTCGCACGGACCAGACCATCATCGCTCGTGAAAAAGAGCCTGATCTCATTTTGCCAAACGATTTTGTCTTCATTTTTGCAGGAGGATCGCTTCCGACGGAATTCCTTAATAAGTGTGGAATAAAGATCGACACGGTTTTCGGCGCACGTTCTCGACCATCGAAATAGTCCAGCATACGTTAATGCATGGAAACTCTGAACATAGATTGTATGCCAATCAGGTCGCCAGATGGCTCGCTGCCATTCTGGGGCTTCTCTTTCTTGTTCCAGACTCTAATGCACAAGTAGAAACACGATCCCCTCACGGCAGTCTGTCGGTTGAAATCTCTTGTTTATCCTGTCATCGAAGCGACGTTTGGTCTCCTACCAAAGACGCATTGGACTTCAGCCACCTGGAGGATGCTGAATTTGCCCTTACGGGATCTCACACTGATCTAGCTTGCATATCATGCCATGAACAGCTTCGATTCGACCTTCCTAAATCCGATGTTCTAGAGTGTGCAAACTGCCACGAAGATGTTCATGAAGTTGAAATCCTGCAAGAGTGTTCGTCCTGTCACAATACAGGGGCATTCCGTGACATTAACACCGAACTGGTCCATTCGGACACCGAGTTCAGATTGGTCGGGTCGCACGAAGTGGCTTCGTGCGAATCCTGTCATCAATTACCCGGTCTTGAACTCTTATTTAGCGCGCCCGCTGGGAACGAAGATTGTGCGACCTGTCACGCGCCGGATTATGAGTCGGCTCACACTGGTTCGGGATTCCCCACCACCTGCATTGATTGCCATGGACAGGATACGTGGGATGGTGCATCGTTTGATCACGTGGCCCAGTCTGGAGGATTTGATCTCGTTGGGTCGCACGAAGTGGCTTCGTGCGAATCTTGTCATCAGCTGCCAGGCCTTGAGCTTTTATTT
>JABIQT010001002.1 GCA_018667995.1 Candidatus Latescibacterota bacterium | reverse complement strand
GTAATTGAATAGGTCAGATCGTATGATCCCGGCATATCTACGGCGGCCGCGGGCTCGAGATTGTACATCTCAAAATAGACATACATAATTTTCGGCTGGTAGGCGCCCTCGGACGGCTGCTCGGCCCACTTCTCGAACACGCGCGAGGGGTTGGGCAATACTTGCAGCCCTCCCTTCGAAAACCTGTTCCCTGCAACAGTATCAGGAAGAACAAATGACGAGAATTGAAGATCGCTCACCATCAGCGAGCCGTCAGCATATCCGTCGGCAACGAAAAGCTTCGATGCGGAACCTTCCTTCTTGGAATTCTTGTCTCGTATGTTTACTTCCGCGCGATAGATGCCAGCGTCAAGCGCAGCGACAACCATATCCATTGAAACACGTTCCTCGTGGCCACGACGACTCACCAGGACAGGCTGGTCAGTCTCATACAGACGTTCTTCCTCAATTCTGGTAACTTCTGCGCCTGTGGTATCGTAGATCACGGCCTCGATAGTGAACTTACCGCGATACAGTTTTGTCTCTATTTCCTCAAGCGTGAATTGACTGGGACGAAGCAAAAGGTAGAACTCTGTATATGTCTTGCCTTCCTGTCCCATGAAACCCGCGGCGTCTAATGCGAAATCAAGGTCGCCCGTACTATTCGCTGGAAGTAGAATGGGATCGGCGATCTCGGTCGAATCGGTTGCGGCAATTGTATCGATCTGTGCAGAGAAGCCATACGAGGTGTTTGCACAGATCAGAATTAATGCTGCGACCAGGAGGTTAGAATGAAACATGAATTTAATCCTCTAATTTCTATATCTTGATGGTTCGCGTGCTACCGGCGAAATTCAGCCTTTTCTGAGTTCTAAAGGGATCTTGAAACATAAACCAGAACCTGTTGCCAGGCAATATTTTTCTTGCGTCTGCTTGCCTGGTCGACTTCTATTGTCCGACTGTGATTTATGTGTATGATCTGTCCGATTAACGTCCAGGAGGCCCGTATGTTCCGTATATGGACGGAACGAGATATTCCTACCGCAATTCGGCCATTGTTCGACTCCAAGATCACTGCATTGGGACCGGGAATCGCAACACCCGATAATCTGACGGCTTCCGTACGAGATGCCGAGGGTGTCATAGCTGGCGGCGCCACCAGGTACGACGCCTCATTTATGAACAGCGCGCCAAACTTGAAGGTCATCGCCCGAACGGGGATCGGCATCGACAATGTAGACGTCTCTGCTGCAACCCAGCGCGGAGTTGCGGTCTGCAACACCCCTGATGGACCTACAATCTCCACGGCCGAACACGCGATCACGCTCATGATGAACGTGGCTAAGCAAGTCAAAAGGTATGATCGTGCCTTGCGTGAGTCCGAAAACCGCGATCTGGTGTCAGTGTACCAGGGGATCGAATTAAATGGGCGGCATCTTGGACTGCTGGGTCTAGGGCGAATCGGAAGCCGAGTTGCAAAGATTGCATCGGCCATTGGAATGGTTGTTGCAGCTTACGATCCCTTTATCAGTACGGCACAGGCCATGTCGCTGGGTGTGACGGTCTATTCGTCCATGGATAAGCTCTTGCGCGACTCTGATGTGATTTCTCTGCACATGCCGCTCACAGATGAGACACGGCATGTCATGAACGTGCAGAGTTTTAGCAAAATGAAAGCAGGCTCTATTTTCATTAATGCGGCTCGAGGTGGTCTGGTAGATGAGTCGGCCTTACTGGGGGCTCTAGAAGCAGGCCAGTTGTCTGGAGCCGGAATCGATGTTTTTGATCCTGAGCCGCCGCCGCAGGATCATCCTTTGCTACAGCGTGACGATGTGCTTGCCACACCCCACATTGCCGGAGTCACCGTTGCCGGCCGGGAGAGGATGTGGCGAATGGCTCTGGCATCCGTACTGCAAGTCCTGCGGGGAGAGCGTCCGGACCACATTGTAAATGAGGAAGTCCTACATTCTTAACATCTGGGATAATCCAGAGACAGAACGACAGCACGAAATCTGCCGATCGTCAGTCCCACTCATCAGCTGGTACCCCGAAGGAGAGGCTCAATCCCGTGAGATTCTACGTCGCTACAAATGGCCGTGACGATTGGAGTGGTCGGCATGCTAGTCCAGATGGGAATGGCACTGATGGACCGTTCGCCACGCTGGAACGTGCCAGAGACGCCATCCGATCATTGAAAGGCAATGGCAACACAGATGGAATGGAGGTCCTGATCCGAGAAGGCACCTATTCCTTACATAGACCATTGGAGTTCAGTGAGCGCGACGGAGGAACACGCGATCAACCGATCGTCTATCGCCCCTACAATCAGGAGTCTGTGACACTAAGCGGCGGCCGCACGCTGTCGAACTTCCAGCCAGTGGACGACGAGCAGATACGCACACGGCTGCCTGATCGCGCCCGGGCACACGTGGTGCAGGCAGATCTTGTTCAGGCTGGAGTTGATGATCTCGGAGCGATCGCCGATGTCGGCCAGCGAATCGAGTTATTCTGTGACGGTCGTCCGATGACGTTAGCCAGATATCCTAATGACGGCTTCATGACAATTGCGGATGTGTCTGGTAGAGAGCCATTTACCGTACATGGGATCGATGGGGATCATAAAGGCGTCTTCACCAGCAACGATTCACGACTCTCTGCCTGGTCACGGGAGACGGATATCAGATTGCACGGATATTGGTTCTGGGATTGGTCCGATGGCTTCCAGAAGGTGATCAGAATTGATGAGACGCGAGGGGAAATAGAGGTAGCCGAGCCGTACCACAACTACGGCTATCGGCCGGGGCAACGATTCTATGCGCTGAACTTGCTCTGCGAATTGGACCAACCGGGCGAATGGTACCTGGACCGGGAGCGAGCCATTTTATACTTCTGGCCACCTGGGAATATCGCTGAATCTAAGGCGGTCCTTTCCGTACAGCCCTCTTTGATCACTTTCACCAATGCTAACTGGATTACGGTGAAGGGGTTGACTCTGGAGGTCTGCAGGGGAACGGCGCTAACCGTAGACGATGGTGAAGGAGTGCGTGTATCTAACTGTTGTATCCGCAACACGGGATCGTGGGGCGTAACAATCGAGGGGGGCAGGCGACACAGCGTGGATGGCACGGACATTTACAACACAGGTGAGGGCGGGGTGAAACTGTGGGGTGGCGATCGTATTTCGTTGACGGCCGGGGGACATGAAGCCTGCAACAATCACGTATACGATTTCGGTAGGTTGTACCGCACCTATCGACCGGCCTTCAGTCTACAGGGCGTTGGAAATCGGGTGGCCCACAACAAGATTCACGAGGGACCTCACAATGCCATCCAGTTGAAGGGCAACGATCATATGATCGAATTCAATGAAATCTTTGACGTCTGCTTTGAAACCGGTGACGTCGGTGCCTTCTACATGGGAAGAGACTGGACCGAGCAGGGCGTCATCATTCGCTACAATCACTTTCACGATGTAAAAGGTCCAGGACTGCACGGTGCCATGGGTGTGTATCTCGACGACGCGGCTAGCGGCGTGACCATTTTCGGCAACATCTTTGAGCGTGTCTCTCGGGCTGCCTTTGTAGGAGGAGGACGACACAACACCATCGAGAACAACATTTTTATAGATTGTGAACCCGCCGTACATATC
>JABIQT010000640.1 GCA_018667995.1 Candidatus Latescibacterota bacterium | reverse complement strand
CACTCATTCACTCATTCACTCATTCACTCATTCACCCACTCATTTATTCACCCACTCATTTATTCATTTATTCATTCACTCACTTGTAGGGAGAGGGGGTCGAGAGAGACTTTGCCCGGATACCCAGTATACTCGTACACGCATTCCTCACCTTCGGGGGGCAAGAACCGGAGCACGGTAACAACTCTCAAGCCCAGGCGCTCAAGTCCCGGATCTATGGAGAAGTCCGAGCGGTCCGACGAAATTGGATATTCGAACTGCACATCAAGCAGAGCCTGCTGCCAGTACAGCATGGTACCCTCCGGGAGGGGCGGTTGCGCCAGATGATCACGTGCTCCGTCGAATGTACCAAAGGACCTGTCGGAGGGAATCGAGGCACGTATAGCCGTGATCTCAGGTGCGGGAAGGCGGTTCTCGTTCTCAAACAGCTCCAAATCGTCCCCGATCCAAAGCCTGGCGGCGCTCCGCAGCTCCGATTCCGCTTTGGGAATATCGAGGTATCCGGGCCCCAGGAGCGGAAAGGACATGTCGCGCATTGCTTCCAGCGGCAGGCGAACAAGGAGGGTGAGACGCTCGCCATCGGGCTTTACGAAGACATGAATAGTAATGTCACTCGGGATTTCATGGGCATTGATCGGACGAGGAGTCAGGAATTCCGTAAGTGCGCACAGGGCCACGAACCACTTGAAAACACGGGCTCTGATACGTTTGGTTCTGACCGGAATTTCCATATTACAACCTTCTGAAACGAATCAGAGCGCGGCCGATAACGGCATCCGGAAGAATGCCTGTAACGACCGCGCTCTGAAAAACGAGGCTATCTGTCGATACTACAGATTGTTCGCTCCGTCAACACTCGTCGCACAAGTCGAATAACTGCAACGGAATCAACCTGAGATACCGGACACTGGCTTAATCTGTCACCGAAGGCCAAACTACGCCCTGATTCTCTTCAGTAATAGGTGCGAGACCCTTGTAGGCAAATTTCTGAACGCGTTTGCCTTCGTACGTCTCCGTGGTGTAGAGGTTGCCCTTGGAGTCCGTAGCGATGCTGTGCACGGCGAAAAACTGTCCCGGCTGGCGTCCACCATCGCCGAAACTGGTCAGGACCTCCATGGATTTACGCTCGATAATGTACACCTTCATGTTCTTCCCATCGGCGAGATACAGGTACTTCTGCTCCGCATCCTTCGAGAAAGAGATGTCCCACGTGGCACCGTCTCCCAACGTTTCTGGGGCGATGACCATTTCCTGGACATAGGTGCCGTCCTTCTGGAATACCTGAACTCTGTTATTGGGACGGTCACAGACGTAAACGAATCCGTCATTCGAAGGCTCGGCTGCATGCACCGGATTTCGGAACTGCTTTGCCAGTGGCTCGTCAGGATTGTAGCGCCCTAGGTCAGCATCGTCCGGTTCGTTTCCGTAGGCACCCCAATAGCGTTTGAACTCACCTGTGGTAATATCGATCACGGCAACACGCTTATTCTTGTAACCGTCCGCTACATAGGCTTCGTTTGCAGCCGCATCGAATGAAACCTTTGCTACGCGGCCAAAGTTCTCTTTGTCGTGGCTTCCCTTGTTCTGACCGGATTTTCCAATCTGACGAAGGAACGTGCCATCCTGTGAGAATATCAGGATATGGGCATCATCACCGCCGTTGCCACCTATCCAGACATTACCCAGGGGATCAATACCAATGCCATGGTTCGATGAAGGCCATTCGTAACCTTCGCCCGGCCCACCCCAGGAGCTTAGCAGATTTCCTTCCTGATCAAACTGCAGAATGTTGGGCGCTGGTATACAACATTCTCCGGTCGGCGGATCCTGAGCTGCACCCAGTTCGGTTCTGGCGTTTCCGTTTCCGCGATGCACAATCCAAATATGGTCCTCCGCATCAACGGCAACACCGATGGTCGAACCCAGGACCCAGTGGTTTGGCAGGGGCTTCGGCCACATGGGATCCACCTCGAAGGAGGGGGCCTGAGGGCCGCCAGTATTAGCGGAGGTGGTGGCCTGATCGCCGCCTGTGCCGCCACACGCGGCTATCAGCATACTTATAGCAGCGAAGGTGAGGAAACTACGCGTCCACTTCATAGATCTTCCTCCTTGAGGATAAGCTATTATTGAAGGGCCCCTGCCCCAAACTGGGCAAGCGCAAACATTAATAAATATCGGACGTAACAAACCGCCTGAGGGCAAGAACCAAACCGATTTTCCCGTGCCACGAATCATCCAAAAGACACGGGGTACTTGGTCGGACTGTGATAATTGTATGCGCTAATATGATTACCTTCATAGTGCTCGTCAAGATCTGTTTTGACTGCCGGAACGGTCCTGCAGAACAAGGGGCTTGTTGGCTAGATATGGCGCATCTATCTTATTAACACACAGGATAGCGGTGGCAT
>JABIQT010000358.1 GCA_018667995.1 Candidatus Latescibacterota bacterium | reverse complement strand
GATCTCTTTGATATTTCCATCCGTAATGGATACGATAATGCCGGTGTCTCCCACTATCACGCTGTCCGTGGCATCGATAGTTAATGCGATCCGATAGTGCAAAACGTCGATCCCTCGAAGCCGCACATAGCCGTCAGCGCCCAGAGCTTCGTTCTGAGGGAAAAGAAACATTCCCAAGACAATGTAGAACCATGAATACCGCATGTTTGTGGGGTCCTTTCAAGAAGTGTTATGTCACGCTCGGTTGAGCCAGGTCTTCATCGACCAGTTGAATGGATTCTGTTTTCCGTACAAGGTCGTGCTTCTCAATCCGAAGATATTACAGTGTCGGGGTGCTTGACCGAGGTTCGACACCTAATTGCCAATGTATATATTTGCAGTATTCGGTTCAAGTGGGAACATTCGGGCGCCGGAGGATGCTTGCAGTACAGTGGCTTAGACAAAAATAGCCCCGGAGAATTCCGGGGCTATTGAGGATTACAGTTTATGTGTACTACGAGACCGTCTTACATTCAATTCAAGTGGGCATCGTAGGAGGCTTGAATTGAAACATCTCGCATGATATTGGCCAACGCCGTCAGTCTACTGCGGCGACCAACGCTCCGTATACCGGAGTCTTCCACACCCTGAATGAGCATGTCACAATAAGCATCGATATAGGCCAATTCGTTTCCGTCTATGGAATATCTGAATCGGGTGTCTAGAGTATCAGGATACCGTCCTTCAGTCGGCTCAGGTAAGCGCATGCTGGTCGCTCCTTTCAAACTGGCTGAATCGGCCATCCTGCCTGGAAGATCGTGTCACTTGAACGCAGGCTGCGTTCAATACAATCAAATCGGCCAAAAGGCGAATGGCTTCTCAATACGGTCCGGTCCGAAACTCTCGCAATAGGCGAGCAAGTTCCGAACAGTGTCTTACTCCTATTAAACGGAGCGCACCGCACTCTGGTTCCAAATTGACAAGTCGCGACGGCAAACCCAAGATACTGAGTCAGAATAGTCTGGGTTTGCCCAACACGGATCCCTCCACATCAATCTCACAGAATTCTCCAATCGTGCGTACGAGGGGTTCAATCTGCTTCATCACATAGTGGTCATAGTCCAATGGTGCATTCACGTAGCCCGCAGGTTGTGGGCCGTTTACGGTAATCACATAATGGATGACGCCCGACGGATTTGGCATTTGAGCGGCGGCGCGTACATGAGGAGGGATGTTTCGCGTATACTCGACGACCGGTTTTCTCAGGTTCTTTCGATACACCAATTCTCGATCTTTCTCTCCGTTGCGGACGCTCTTTACCCAACTAAAAATGAGTTCTTCGATTTCTATCGCCGACTTGTCGGCAAACAGGTACGCCAGAAGATCGCGTTGCAAGCCGTGTGCCATATCGGTCCAGTCACGACGAACGGCTTCCATGCCTACAATTTCTAAAAGCGGACCTTCCTGATCGACTCGTTGTCCTGCATACCCTTTCGCCCGGCCTCGATCTTTCGTTCCACGTCCTGAAGGCAGCAGGAATCTGCGGTAGTATTTCTCGAATTCGAGCTCCAAACGTGAGGTGACGCCATATGAGTCTGTAACGTGGGTGCGCAAGGCTTCATTTGCTTTGTTACACAGGTCTTCACCAAAATGGAGGGCATCAGAGAGTGATATGTCGTCATCCATACCGGGGTCCACAAATAGCGAGTCGGTGTCGCCATATATTACCTCGTATCCCCGCTCCTTCAGATCGGACTCCACCCAGCGCAGCAAGTAGTGGCCAAAGCCGGTGATGGCTGAGACGAGATCAGGATCTGCGAATCTGCAGGCACCGGAGGCCAGGACACCATAGCAGGAGTTCATAATGATTTTATAGGCAAAGGATGCCAGGGAGTCGTCATTATTCTTTGCTTCCGCACGACTCATGAAGAATCGTTCCAGGATTTCTGGTAGAATACCCAGTTTACGGTCGAAAGGTGCGCCATTGGGCGCGATGATCAATTCGTCGCCTTTCTCCCCGCCCGACTGTTGAATCTTCCTGCCCTCTATATAGGCAAGAGGATCAATATTGAATGTCCTCATGATAGATGGATACAGACTCTGAAAGTCGAAGACCAGCACGTGCCTGTAGAGCCCTGCTCGCGGATGGAGGATTAGTCCTCCCGGAGATCCGCGATTAATGGCTTGATCGATTCCAAGTGTGGGCGCCACTCGGTGTCTCGCGTGGAGACCACTGATGTACATGGTGTCGAATGCGGCCACACTGCCCCATGATCTCTCCAACGGCAGGCCGGTGAGGAGACACCTTCGGATAGTTAATGTGATGAGCCCTTCCTTCTGTAGTATTTCCTGGACCAGTCTGGCATCTTCTAGACAGTATTCTATGAATGCTTCACGATCTTGTTCATAGGCTCTGAGGATACGATCTGCCATGGATTCATCTGTTTCGTGTGACAGCGTTTTTTCGCGACCAAGAACAGCCTTCGCGACCGTGTCCAGCCTGTAGTCCTCGTAACGTGTCATGGTCCCTCTCACCAGATGAAGGGCGTCCAGGACCTGGCGCCCGTAAATGACCATCCGGCTGCCCCCCCAGACCTTGCCCTCCTGGTACCACGAATTTTCACGGGTTCTGCCGAGGTTGAAGGGCAGGTTGTACGATCGACACCGTTTTGCCAGGACGGGCAGATCAAAATCTATTACATTCCATCCAGTGATGATATCAGGATCCATTTCCTGAATCCGGGCGCCAATGGCAGCCAGCAATCTTCGCTCGTTGGCATGACAGACCACATGGGACGGGTCGTCCTCATGAGCCTCACCAACGAGATGGATTTCGTCGGTTTGGTAGTCAAGACTTTCATTTCTCCCAACCAATGCTACTGAGTAGACCCGGTCGGCACTTTCGGAAGTCTCAATATCAATAGACAGTACGCTCAGTTGTGGCTCCCAGTGGGCGGCAACTAACTCCGGATTGGTGTAGACCCGGTCTATGCCATCGCCGGGACGCCAGGTTCCGGATATTAGGAAACTGGCACGAAACTCCTGACTGATGAGATAGTTTAGTGACGGGTTCATGTCTCCTTCATAGGTTCTGATTCCGCCCTCAGTCAATTTCCTCACGCTGGAACGATGATCCTTGATATCGTGCGATTGAATACTGAGCACTGATTCGCCATCCATGGTCTTCATCTGGCTATCTGTTATCTGCACAATGCCACCTTTGTCGAGACAAGGGGTAGCCGCCCGGTCGGATTCTCTGATGTAGAAGACAGGTGGATGCCTGTCATCTGTATAGGCGAACGTCTCGCCGGATTCCAGTTTCCCAATAACGCAGATAACGTATTTACCCCTTTGATGCCTATAGAAGACATGAAGTAGGAAAGCTCGGATTGGTGGATCCATTTATCCTTCTCGGTGTATGACGAACAAGGAGCGAGAGTTGTCTTGATATCGCTTCACGATCCGTATAATATCCGGACAGCACCCAAACATGAGCGATTTACGACAGTATATCTCCAGCGGGATGTAGAAGCATGCCCCGATGAGTGACAGAGGGCTGTGTTCGCTCAGATACCTTACACAGCGGTATCTCTATGATAATGTGGTAGTGATCTGACGGGAATCGAAAATCCGGGAGGGGAGACTATGATCCGTTTGTCGGAAGATGAAATTAAGTTCTTTGCTCAGGAAGGCTACGTAATCAAACGCGGTGTGCTCGACGAGGACCTTATGAAGCGCGGACGAGACCGCATGTGGGCCAATCTTCCACCGCCTCTGGAATGTGACAGACCCGACACCTGGGTCGGCCCCCTCGAGCAGTGCGATGATCCGGATTCACATCGCCACAATTATATGTGGAGGTTACGGGCTCCGGGGCGCGAAGGTTGGATGATCAGGCTTCTGGCGACTGATCCCTCGGTGTGGGGTATGGCGGAGCAGCTGCTAGGCGAAGATTCTCTTGTGACGCCGGATCGGATACGAGGCATCTACTGTGTGGTGCGCGATGGTGACATCCCCGAGCGACCTACGACCTGCCATGTGGATGCCCACCCGTTTCATCTCGGAGTCGTTGGATACATCGACGATGTGGGCCCAGCGTCTGGAGGCTTCACGGTCTGGCCGAAAAGCCACCGGAGATTCTACTATGATTTCAAATCGCAATATAAACACGAGCCAAATGATCAGTATCAGGCGGATAAGGACCATTTCGACCAACAGCCATATAGAGATTGCCATGGTAAGGCTGGCGATATTGTCTTCTGGCATCACCGCATTGGACATTCCGTGGGCCACAACCGATCGGATCGTATTAGACAAGCTGTGCTGTATGACTACAAGAAGAGAGATCTCAAGGAGGATGAGCCGCCCTGTGACTACATGTGGCGCGACTGGCCGGGAGTAATACGGGCACTAGAAGGTTAACCGAACGGCTCAGCAACGGCCTTCTCGCCATCGGTGTTGTGATGTGGGAGTTCATCCATAACCGACTTAAGCGTCTTGCCACCAAGCGTATTCCGCACAGCGCCCCGAATATCCGAGCCGAGAGTTGCGGTGTAGGCACCCACTTCATCGGCTAGATCCGCGCTTGTACTTTGTTCGATTCCATCAAATAGCATAACCAGATCTGCCATGGCAATACTCTCTGGTGGTCTGGCCAAGGCATACCACCCGCCCTGCTCATCAATGTAGTGTATCATACCAGCCTGAATCAATATTCCCGCGATCTTCCTGGTATAGCTGGCGTCAGCAAGTGCTGCCTCAGAGACCGTCTCGGACGACACCCGCCCGGTGCCGGCCTCGAAGTACCTTGCGACACATACAAGGATTCTGACCGCACTATCGACACGATGCCAGCCCGTTCGCTGGCGAAGAAGCTCGGCCCCCTTCATCTTATGAATGTGCTGCCAGACATATGAGACCTGACATCCCCACATGACAATGATCCAGGTAAGATAAAGCCACAGCAGAAATAACGGTAGAATACTGAGCGAACCATATATTCTGCTATAAGTTACGGCTTGAGCCACATACCAGTCGAATCCAAACTTTGCAGCCTCCCAGAGGGTACCGGCAGTTATGGCACTGATCAATCCAGCGGCCGGGCTGACGCGGACATTGGGCAACCAAGTGTATAGGAGATAGTAAACGATCCACACAAAGAGGAATGATAGAAGATAGGAGACGGCTTGATCAACGAGGCCAAGGCCGAAAATATCAGGTATGGCAACTGTCTCACGAAGTTCTGAAGTCAGATAGAGTGAGCCAAATATCAATACCGGTCCGAGAGTCAACAGGCTCCAATAGGCCGCGAGTTTGACGAGGATTCCTCGCCGTTGATCTACCTCCCAAATATCATTTATTGCATCTTCTATGTTTTTCAGGAGCAACACGGAGGTCACTACAAGCAGAAGCGAGCTGACAAGACTGATGGCTTTAGCCTGAGTAGCAAATCCCCGTATGTACTCGGTAACCACCGATCCTGAAGTAGGGAGAAGATG
>JABIQT010000725.1 GCA_018667995.1 Candidatus Latescibacterota bacterium | reverse complement strand
CGTCGAGCTCTTCAGCCCTCTTCTTTGCCTTGGTCTTTGAATCAGCTGTCACCGCATGAGCAATGGCTATTGGCGCACAGACCCGCCAATCGAAGACCAGATCACAGTAGCTAGTCCCCAGTCTTTCTGCGACGTCACGAACCGTCCTGAGTTGACCTTCTCTCTCGTTCCACCAGTTCTCCAGATCCTCTCCGAGGTGCGCCTGCAACTGCTCAGGGGTCAGACCTGAATAAAAACCCAGCGGGTCACACCTCTCATACCAATCATCAAATGAAGCGGGATCCTCCTGCAATTGGTGCTGCTGTGCCGCTGTATCGTTGAGATGGCGGACCGCTGCCTCTACTGAAACACGAAAGAACTCGGAGCCCTTGACACGTGACTTCTTGAGGCGATGATGGATGTCACGCTCAGCTCGCGCAGGGTCTCGGAGGAATACTTCCTTCACGACGACGAACCGGCCCGGAACGCCCGTTGCGGAGGACAGTTCCCTCACGCGCGTTCTTGGTGATCTGGTGGTGTACCCGATCTTCACGAGACCGGGGATGTGTTTGTTGGTAGCGACATATACGTAGCCACTCTTTGGATCTACCCTATGCACGAGACCTCTTCACATCTCCCCTCTCAGAAACAGCACCTGCACAACGGGTACCACCCATGTCGGCCTCGGATTGTGCGTCCGACGGACTGCTTACTTGATATTGCGCTGCATGGGGCGGTTCGTCCGGCCTACAGACGGTCCGATGGTCTCACGCGGTGCCTTTCTCAGTTTCAAAAGTCGATGCGTCTGAGCTCATTGCATCTGTTCACTCGCTTCGACGAAAACCATCGATTCCTCGCAGCATTTGACACGTATGTGACACAGAAGTTCCAATCGCCAGCACTGAGTTAGAGAAGAAACAACGGATTGTCCGTCCGTCGAGAGAACTTCGGGGCAAGCATCTCCTTCATGCCTCCGACCTCACCACCGCCGGGCATAGCTCAACCGCCTGGGCTCTGTCGAGACCTTCGCCGTTCGTGCAAGGTAGCGTCGAAGCAGTTTACAGGGACAGCTAGTGAGCTACTTTGCTCGCCCTCTGCGAGGCACCATTCTGGTGGAGAATCAGAGCTACCACAGCCCCTTCCTCGACAACAAACTCGACCTGCGCCTCGACCACTTTCAGAAAGAACACAGTCTCCGATTCTGCGAAGGCCGGGAACTTGGGCTGGCTCGTTGCCTGGATCGCCAGACCCGTGTCCTCCAGCGTCACGGTAATCCGGAAGGCCGGCGTGAGCTCATAGATCCCGACGTAGCGTTCCATCGTGCCTCGATCGACGGCCACCTCTTTGTGCAGAGGGGGAGCCGGGGCCAGCGGTACCGCGTTGTTGATGAGAGTGTCTACCTTGCTCGCCCTTTGTGAGGCACCATTCTGGTGGAGGATCAGAGCTGCCACAGCCCCCTCCTCGACAACAAACTCAACCTGCGCCTCGACCACTTTCAGAAAGAACACAGTCTCCGATTCTGCGAAGACCGGGAACTTGGGCTGGCTCGTTGCTTGCACTGCCAAGCCCGAGTCCTCAAGAGTCACGGTGATCCGGAAAGCCGGCGTGAGCTCGTAGATCCCGACGTAGCGTTCCATCGTGCCTCGATCGACGACTACTTCTTGTCGCGGAGCGGGGGGCAGGGCCAGCGGCACCGCGTTGTTGATGAGATGGAACCCAATGTCGTCTGCGCTTTTTCCTGAGTTGGTCAGCACGACGGCACCAATCTCCCGGTCAGGATCGAAGCCCGCGAAGGTCCGAAAACCGGCGGTACCACCGTTGTGCCATACGATCCGGTCCTCCCCGACCGCACGGATGTGCCAATTCAGTCCGACCGAGTTGTCACCTCCAGCCGCCGCCCGCACGTGGTGACTTTTTCTCATCGACTGCTCCAGGGGCGACGTTGCTTCCCCCACGTTGGCCTCGATGAAGTTCAGCATGTCGTTCATGTTCGAGCGAAGTGCTCCGGCACCGGCGAGTGTCGGTATGTCCCAGTAGGGTGCCACGTTGCCGGACACATCGTGCCCCTTCGCAAAGTGCCGTGCCATCTCGGGAGTAAGGGTGATACCAGAGTTCGTCATGCCCAAAGGGTTGAGTATCCGGTCCCTCACAAGCCCCTCGTAGTCGGTACCGTTCCTGAGGGCCAGCACGTGTCCAAGGAGGCCGACGGCCAGATTTGAATACTCGTATTCCGATCCAACATCGCGACGAAGCTCATGTGAATTGAGGAAGTCGTACATCATCTCGGCTGTGTAGTCTTCGTAGGGATTGCTTGGATCGGCGGGGTCCATGTTGTCGGGGAGCCGCGGCAGCGCCGAGCGGTGCATGGCGATGTCCACCAAGCGGATCGATTGTCCTGAGCGACTCGGAACCGTCACTCCGTCCGGCACATGGTCCTGAAGTGGATCCTCGATGGCGAGCAACCCCTCAGCGGCCATATCCGCCAGGATGATTCCCGTGAAGACCTTCGAGATCGAGCCGATCTCGAAGACGGTCTCTGCGTCAAGGGGTAGGGCACCCGGACCTGAGGTGCCAAATGCTTGAATGCGGCGGGTGCCATCGGCTTCCAATACGCCAACCACGATTCCCGTCGCTCTGCCTTCCTCCACTCGAGTTCGGATCAACTCGAGGAGATCGGCGTTAGGCGGGAAATGCTGTGCTTCTGCGTTCGCCACAAGGGCTATGAGGACGAATAGCAATGGCGGGG
>JABIQT010000496.1 GCA_018667995.1 Candidatus Latescibacterota bacterium | reverse complement strand
CCCCAATTTCCCGTCAGAACCCTCCAGCGGTCACGCCTGGTTTGCGTCTACGTTACACAGTTCGACAGACATCCCATTTTTCAGCAATAAGTCAAACCACATAGACTGGGCAGGTGAAACTTTATCCCCAGGGCCCTTTACTTCACTGATGATTATTTCTCCTCTCGGCGAGAACAGGATGAGATCGGGAAACCCTCGTTTCCAGCTGCCTGTATCTTGGATAACCGGTTCGAGGCAATCGGCTAGACTTGCTCCGGGCCAGTTAAGCAGTGTCTGTTTCACTATTTCCGTTGATACTTGATTCCAGGAGAACAGTGGATTCACGATTCCCGCCTTCGCCTTCAATATATCCAGGCATCTATCCATGTGTCGTCCCTCTCGGATCTCTGATAAGCGCTGCTGAATCGCGTCTATTCTGTGGAGATAGAATGCTGGTCCTCCCCAATCCAATGGACCCGATTGGAATGCATGCAGGAAAGCCCCGTCCAGATCCATAAAGATGATGTCCCAGAAGCAGGCCGCCACCAGAGCGGCAGGCAGATCGTTCTCCACATGGACGCCTCTATATTCTCCGCTCTTCTCGTAGCACCTGATTGCCACAGTTTCGACATCGCACTCGTTGCCATCCTCGTCAAAGAACCGATTACGTTTTCCGGGGGGTGTGGCCAGCCTAACGGCCTCAAATCTGCGCTCGACTGGGATGAGTAAAGCGGGTGGACGTTGCGCGTGCAACTTCATGCGTCTTGAAAGTCGATAGCGTCTCTTCTTTAGATCATGCAGCAGTACAGGATCCGAAGTGTCTGACATCGCCCTCTTCACTAACCTTAATGCTCGGGCCGGTCTCCCGGTCTTGGCCAGATCGATAAGCAGGCGTTGCGTCGCATGAACGTTGTGTTCCGTGGATATATCGCACTGAAGCAGGCGTTCGAGCATACAGACAGCATCTTCATGATTGCCCAGCCTCTCCAAGAGTGCGACCCCTTCCCGCACCAGGACAACCAAGGGACTGGTCAAGAGACGTCTGCCGCGATGGCTGCAATCCGAGATGGTGATCGTTTCGAGTAATTCTAAGGCAGTCCGTGCGGCATTTGGGAGCGCGGTGTCGCTGCCCTGGTCTCTTTGTGCAAAGATCTCATCCCTCCAGTCTGCCCGCTGAAGACAATCTATGGATTGCTGTCTACTAGAGAAGAGATGCTGCGCTGAAAGACTATATTTCTCGTACTGGAGATTGCCCAGGTCACGGACGACGAAGTCTGACAGATTCTGCCGTCGGTTGGCGAAGAACAGTAAGAACACGCGGCGATAGAGCTGTCGATCGGCGAGTTTAACGAAGCAGTCCACCTGTTTGATTCTGTTCGCCTCAACAACAGCACAGACCTGCTCCTGAAGTTCCAACAGTTTCCCCCGCGTCGGCATACCCGCCTCAGCCATAAGATGCCGGCATTCGGACAACCTCAGAGATGAAACCACTTCAGTCAGTTCTTTTGACTCACCTTGGAAACTATCTAACAGGCCGATCTGGGACAACCTTAAGCAGACTTTTTCACAGTCAGGTATCTCCTCGTACTTCAACAATGAGACCCTATGCCAACCTGGACGTCTTGCAAAGAGCCTGACCAGAAGCCTTCGTCCACTTAAGTCGGTAGTCTCAAATAGGGACAACCGGTTTCTTTCGTCCACATCGAAGAGATCGGAGTCTCGGCGTAGAACGGTCTTCAGGGCCAGTTCGAAGTTGTCGAGATAATATCCAATCTCCAGTCGTCGCTCGGCCTGACTGCCCTCCAATGCGCTATGGGATTCTATACTCATGATTATTGCTTCTTTCAATGCTCAGGAATGCTTACGCTCTAGTGATCATCCGACTTGCCCCTGCCCACTTGACTTCTGAAATGCCCCGCCCTTATTTGAGACGATCAATCCAGGCGCAAGAATCTCGGCCAAGGACAATTGAATTCTATGAAGGTGGTTGCTCATGGTTTGGCAGGAAGAATACACGGGCGATCTTGAGGCCAATTAATGCAGAACGAAAGAGTAAATGAGTCCCAGCGACAGATTTTCGTAGAAGCACGAGAAGCCATTAAGTGTCACGATATGGCGTCCTTAACGACTTGCCTGACAAAGCAGCCGTTGATAGTTACCTGGGGAGATACATCCGATTCCGGCTATTCAGGATATACCTTGCTGCACTATGCCGCGGGAGGCGATACGCTCCGACATCCTGACCCAACGCCTGCTATCCGATCATTACTCGCTGCAGGTGCAGAGGTGAACAACGCCTTGCAGGGCGGGGCCACGCCACTTCATTTTGCTGCGAGCCTCAACCATATGCAGGCATTAGGGGCACTTCTGAATGCAGGTGCAGACGTAACATTGGAGGCGGAAGGCACTGGCGGCACGCCTCTGGTCCATGCACTTTTCTATGGGTGCACCGGTGCGGCTGAAGCTCTATCCAAATATGTAGTTGCGCCCGACAACCTCCGTGTTCGTTCCGGTCTGGGGCATTGCGAACAGATCGAGAAATTCTTCAAATCTGATGGTACCATGATGCCGTTGGCTGGGTCAAGCCGTGGTTTCTATCGTCCTCATGACGAGTTTCCCGAATGGTGCACATCGGACTCCCCACAGGAAGTCATTGATGAAGCATTTGTTTACGCAAGCCTGAACGGTCGGCTTGAAGTGTTGGGTCTGCTCTTGTCTCATGGCGCACAGATCAGTGCGAAACCCTATTTCGCTTCGGCTCTCCACCATGCCGCCTGGAATGGCTATCCGGATGTCGTAGCCTGGTTGCTGGAGCGCGGTGCTGACCCCGCTAATCGGGACGATCACTACCATGGCGAACCTTGGGGTTGGGCGTTCTTCGGAGGGCACCCGGAGATACGTCAGTCGATCCTCCAGGTTGCGGCCGGTGTAGATCTCGTATCCGCGGTGGTATTCGGCGACCCAGATCGATTCATGGCGACACTCCACAAAGGCGTGCATACTATCAAGCAACGTTCACAGGCCCTTGCGAGGGCGTACGAGAACGATGAGAATGAGATGGTGCAGGCTCTCAGAGAAAATGGCGTGGAGCCCTCATTCGAAGTTGCCGCACGACACGGGCTCGTCGATGACGTAAGGCGGTATCTCGAAAACGGTGAGGATCCGTCTGCGGCGTTGACGCCTGCGGCCGATTCGGGGCAGAAGGAGATCTGTAGAATGCTCATCGAGGCCGGTGCGATTCCTACGAACTTTCAAATGGCGGCTCTCAACATGGTAAGGGAGCTTGAGGGATTGGTCAAAGCGGATTGCGCCATCGACGCCATGGACGAATCGGGCAGTACGATGCTCCATCATGCCATTCGTGGGAATGCTTTAGATACCGTCGCAATCCTACTCGCAAACGGGGCCTCCATTCACAAGCCCTATGACGGATTCACATTTGGCGGCACTGCACTTCACGTAGCCGCCGCATCGAATTCCGACGAGTCGATATTTGACCTCTTACTTGAGTACCAGGCCGATATAAATCAACAATCCAACGAGGGGACGCCGTTGGATACGGCATCGCGCGAGGGCAATGTAAATGCCGTTGTTTACATTGAAGCGCGGGGCGGAAAGTCTGCCGAACAGCTTGGTGATTGGCCACACAGTCGAAAAGAGGAGCGCTAAGCCAACTGAACTTCCGGGTAAGGAAGATCTCTCGTTGTACAGGTACGGTGACCTAAACTAGCCGACCAATTCCTTGCTCAGATAAGTATGAACAGAGACCAGCAGTTTGTCGCGATATAGTCTTAACTCCTGAAGCCAGCCCTCGTCCAACGCGGCCTTCAAGTCGATCGGACCGGATATTCCGAAGTTCTGGAACAAGCTCCGAGCGGTTTGAATACCGATGCCGGGGATGTCCAATAGGTCAAGAACCGTAGGTGGTGCGGTTCGTGCAAACGCCTTGAATTTGCTGCTATTTCCTGTATCCAGATATTCAATG
>JABIQT010000530.1 GCA_018667995.1 Candidatus Latescibacterota bacterium | reverse complement strand
GCGGACCTTTAGAATCTGAGATTCGTGAGCAGGCAGCACAAGGCAAACTACGCCATCATGTAACCGTTTATGGATTCGCCGAAGCCGAAGATGTGGTCGCATTCTGCAAGGCTTGTGACGCACTCCTTATTCCGTCGCGACAGGAAAGTATGCCGATCATTTACTCAGATTCAGTACAGTGCGGGTGTCCCATCGTCGCGACAGATGTCGGAGACCTTGGCCGATTTGTACGGGAGCAGAAAACGGGAATTGTCTGCCCGCCAGAGGACCCCGATGCGCTCGCTGAGGCTATTTATGCCATGGTCACCAGCAAGAGCGGGCCTCGAAAGGCTTACGCGCATGCGCTTTCCGAAGCCGCAGCGATATTCGATCCAGCTCACAACGCTGCTCGCTTCGTCGAGGTAGCAAGTACTCTAGGCGGCAACACTCCGGTGCAATCCAACCAATGATACCAGACATATCACAGGAGTACTCAAAGATAATAGCGTCATATAGCGGTCGGCGAATTCTTGTACTTGGGGGCACCGGCTTCATCGGATCTACCATTGCTCGCCGCTTGATCGAAGCGGGTGCCAAGGTTACCGTAACGACGACAGACCAGCATTCAGGGCACCTCAGCGAGATACTTGCCCGCAACGCACGAATAGAGCAATTGGACGTGCGGGACTATGACCACCTCTGCCGGTTGGTTACCAACCAGGAAGTATTGCTGAATTTCGCGGGTATCTCAGGAGCTGCGAAGAGTAACGAACGACCACTCCAGGACCTCGATGTAAATGGACGCGGCGTTCTGAATGTGCTGGAGGCCTGTCGAATACATGCACCACAGATCCGAGTGATATTCCCCGGATCGCGCTTGCAATATGGTGTGCCGAACTACGTCCCTGTCGACGAGTCGCATACGATGAATCCCGTTACCGTCTACGGCATTCACAAACTCTTAAGTGAGCAGTATCATTCCCTGTACGCCGAAAACCACGGACTGAACACGACCGTATTCCGGATATCCGTCGTTTACGGGTACTCATCGCAGCATACGAGATTCTCGGATTACAACGTTATTTCACGCTTCATTCACACCGCGCTGAATGACGGTGTCATTCGTGTTTTCGGAGATGGCCGTCAAGCAAGAGACTACATCCACATCGATGATCTTGTGGAAACGGTCCTCAGGGCAGGAATGCGGGGCGACATGGTTGGACAGGCCTATAACACGGGGGGAGGCGAACCAATCCCTCTCATCGACATGGCTCAGGCTATTGTAGGGAACGCGAAACGGGGGCACATTGAACACGTGGATTGGCCGGACGCCCAGAAGAAGATCGAAACGGGCGACTTCTATTATTCAATAGATAAGTTGGCAGGAATATTGAACTGGCGGCCGACAACGACCATTGATGAGGGACTCACTAAGAGCTTACATAACTTTGTTTAAACCGAGCCTTGCAAGAGCTGAGAGATAACCTTCATAGGCTTCCTG
Source organism: Candidatus Latescibacterota bacterium (assembly GCA_018667995.1). Taxonomy (GTDB): domain Bacteria; phylum JAAXHH01; class JAAXHH01; order JAAXHH01; family JABIQT01; genus JABIQT01. Next base: position 1,247 of record JABIQT010000530.1, on the reverse strand, counting down.
ATACGCCACATGAATGCCCGAATCCACAACTATCCTCCCGCCCACAGTGACTGTCTTTACGGCTCTGGGCGAGGCCCCAAAAACAACACAGTCGCTGACATGTCGATGATCCATACCTGCTATTGACGGATCCCGCCCATCGAGCACTACTAGATCTTCCCCCACGTTGGACAGCATTCCGCAAGCTTCGTACCCGGTTCGCGTTGCTGCCTCCAAGAGCTCGTCCGCATCGAGAGCGGCGTGACGTATCTCTCTCCTGGACCGTTCATCCAACTCCACGGCACGGATCTCCTCAAAAGCATTCTCCGCGGCATGGCTATCGACTCCGACGCATATGCGCGCACCCGCTAATATCAAATCAGAAGTTTGAGGAAGACCGTCGCCTAGATCACGTTCGGTAGTCCGGCAGAGGCATACCAGTGACTGGGCCCGGCCTATCTGTGCGATCTCGTCGGTGCTGAGATGGGTGGCATGGACGCCCACAAAGGATGGCGAAAGTACCCCGGCGTCCGCTAACACCGAGACGGGCGTCGTGCCGTGTTCCTCAATACATTCCGCCAGCTCTCGCCGCTGTTCACAGACGTGCATGTGAAACGGAAGGGAGTTCTCAGATGCGTAGGTCGAGAGATCCGTCACGGAGGGTAGAGGGACAGCACGGATGCTGTGGGCCGCGACGGCAACAGTAACGAACGGATCGGCGGCATAGGCTGTTTTGAGCTTCTCGACATCATTGATCACATGAGCGACGGATTCGTCACAGAATCGCAGCTGTGACGGTTCGATCTCCTTCTGAAATCCGCCTCTCATATACGCGGTGCGAATCAGGCAAATTCGTATGCCGGTGTCACGCGCTGCACGGATCACGCCCTCTGCGAGTTCAGTTCGTTCAGCATAAGCCTGCCCGTCCCTGTCGTGGTGTACATAGTGAAATTCTCCCACCGCCGTCACGCCGGACATGGCCAACTCGGTGTACGCAAATCGAGCGATTGCATACATATCCTGAGGAGTCACCCTACGCACCAGATCGTACATCAGGCCGCGCCATGACCAGAATGATCCCGCGGCAGTAGATCGTTTCTGGGTTCGTCCTCTTAGTGCCCGCTGAAACGCGTGGGAATGTGCCGTCGCCATTCCGGGGATAGTTAAACAATCATCAGAATATTGGATTTCGGGAACAATACTCACAGAGCGAGAACCTGGCCTTTCTTAACAACAGTCTTAACGGGATTTCCGCCAAAGAAATAGGG
>JABIQT010000707.1 GCA_018667995.1 Candidatus Latescibacterota bacterium | reverse complement strand
GCAAGACGCCCGAGTCCTCCGTTTCCCAAACCAGGGTCATGTTCAAGTCCTTCGAGATCCTCCAGCTTGGTCCCTACACGGCTCAACATGCCAGCCGCCTCGTCTTCCAGTTCGAGATTAAGTAGTATGTTCGATAGCGTGCGACCTACCAGGAATTCCATAGAAAGATAGGAGACGCGACGCTTACCGATATGCTTCCGATTTGACACCTGCCATCGCTCTACTATCTCTCTACGTAGCGCCAAACTCAGACTACATAGTCGATCAGGGTCAGTCACTGTATGTTCATCACGGCCCAAAACATACGCCAGGTGATAGGTATATGCCTTGAGCAAATCAGCTTCCATTTCCCCGGAGGGTGTTTCCCCTTCTGGCAATCTTATACTCCTTTTCACGATTTCGATCCTTTGTGCCCCAACAGGCGGACGGCCACGGTCCTCATAGGAGGCCTTCCACCACAACTACGAACTCACCCTTTAAGTCCCTATCGGACACTGTAGGAATCAGGTCCGAAAGAAGGCCATACGTCATGGCCTCATGCAATTTCGTCAGATCATTGGCCAGAGCTACTCTACGATCACCGAGGACCTCAAGTGCATTCGTCAAAAATGCAGCCAAGCGGTAAGGGCTTTCGTAGTAAATTAGAGTGTGTGGTGAAATTGCATCCACCAGGAGGAATCGTTTTCGTGGACCTTGCTTCCTTGGCGGAAATCCGCGAAAGGTGAAGCTGTGGACCGCCAAGCCCGATAGGATCAATGCCGTGATACACGCGGTAGGGCCAGGAACTGCAGAAATCGGAATATCGGCCGCCAGGGCATCCCTTACGAGCGTAAACCCCGGATCCGCGATTCCAGGAGTGCCCGCATTCGTTACCACGGCTACTTTCTGTCCCCTTTGCAGCAGGTCCATGATTCGATTTCGGACCTGGTGCTCATTGTGTTCATGGAACGCTATCTGGCGGGCATTGATCTCAAAGTGCTTCAGAAGCCGACCGGTTTTTCTCGTATCTTCACTGGCCACAATGTCCACATCGCGCAACACCTGAAGGGCGCGCAGCGTGATATCGTCCAGATTTCCAATTGGAGTAGCGACGAGGTAGAGCATGGTTTGGCCAGGTGGGGCTATCTATGAACCTTGGGCGGTTGGCAAAACGGAGTAAGGAAGACGGCTGAGATTGTAAGATCAAACGCCGCATCTGAGCGAGACGACCATCAGATCGTGCGGCACCGATAATATAGCTACGCATGGCCCCCGCATTCCTCCGCCGATGACTCGAACCTTATTGCTTGGTGGACTCTATGCGTCCGCCTCTTGTTCGGGAAATGGGGCGCGAATGTCATATCGACCTGGTGTAACAACGGGAAGCGTGCCGTCCTCCACAAGCAGATCCAGAGGATTCTCTCTTGTTTTCAACGGCAGTTCCACCACATCTCTGATCCGCAGGGATTCGTAGATCGCCATCATGATGTCCATGGTAATCTTGGCTTGATGGCCGTTATTGCGATGGGTCTGGACTTTATCGTCCATCCAGTCGATAAACTCATCAAACTGATCTTCGGTCACATCGGGAGGCGTGATCGTCTGCCAGCCTGCCTGATCTCCGTTCATCAATTGAAGCGAGCCCTCTTCGCCGCGCCTGATCTGGCCCTCTGTTCCATAGATCGTCGCACGCTCAAGCAACGCAGGCTCCGGCAGGTCGCTCTCATATACCCCGCGGACGCCTCCGTCAAAGCAGATGATGGCTGAGCATGTATCCTCGCAACGCACGCGACGCTCCCATCGATCGGTTTTTCGTCCAACCTGGCCCATTACCCATAGAGGGGTCGGATCTCCCAGCATGAACATCAGTTCATCAATCTCGTGTGTCCCGCGATTCAACAAGCCATGGCCGTCGCGCCGGAGCATGATGGTGGGCTGACCGATGGCTCCTGCTTGAACCAGTCTCCGGGACGCTACATTCTGCGGCATGTACCGACGTTGGTGCCCAATTGCCAGCTTGACGCTATTTCGTTCGCAAGCATCAATCATATCTGACGACTCACCAGAGCTGGCCGCCATCGGCTTTTCGCCGAGAATACCTGCTACACCAGCCGCAGCGGCAGCTACGGTGATCTCCGCCCGAACGTTCTGCCACGTGGTAACACTGACTATGTCAGGCTTC
>JABIQT010000540.1 GCA_018667995.1 Candidatus Latescibacterota bacterium | reverse complement strand
CGCCATTGCCCACCTGGCCTGGCCCATGGGAGCGTATGAGGGGTTTGAACCCGCAGACGCCACAGACTTGGGTGCAGGTATTCATGTGCTCTACGATCTATTAAGTATGGCCGTTGAAAGGGGCATCAAGCGCTTCGTATTTCAGAGCACGATCAATATCACGGGCCCCAGTTGGGACAATTGGCGACTGACCGAGGAGACACTGCCGCGGCCCGGTATCGGCGGATATTCGTTGGGAAAGACATTGGCCGAGGAAATGTGTCGTAGTTTCGCCGACCAGCACGATATCACCATAGCGGCTCTGAGAATCGGTGGCGTCCCGACCCTGGAAGAACCTGGTCGAGAATTCGCGGCTCCTGACAAGCACGGTGTTCCAGCATCATGCGTGGAACGGAGAGATGTGGCACAAGCTTATCATCTGGCACTAACGCGCCCATTACCCCACCCGTTTGAGGTATTTCACATCTTTCACAATCGCCCGGGCGATAGAATGCCCATCGCAAAAGCAAAGCGTGTGCTTGGATTCGAACCTAAGTACAATTACGAGGAATTATGGAAACTCAAAGGCGAGGCGTAGCCCTGTAGAAGTCTGCTTCAGACAGGCAACTCTGGCCATGAGAAATAGGGGCGAAAGGATTCTGGAGAAACTCGCGGCCCCAATTTGGATGCGGCCATCTGTTCGATCCTAACGTTAATATTCACACCATCAGAACCAGCATATCTCATGGCGTGAAGAATGAATCGACCTCAGAATCACCTTGAGTCTCGCGCTTGGTGTAACCAATTTCTCCAGCCTCCAGCATGGCCAACAAAGCCGAATCGTCCACACTTAGCGGTAGTGCAATGCGGGCCCTGCGACGACTTGATTCGTAGCTGGCGAATATCAACTCTGTAGCCTGAAGCGCCTTTCTGCCACTGAGTTCAGGTTCGCGTCCGGACTGAACAGCATCAATCAGATCCAGCGTGGCACGGATTGTATCATCCTGACCAGGAGACACCTCAACCAGTTCCGGGGTCTCCCAACCCTGAGTTGTGTGTCCCATGAATCTCACTGGACCGCTATCCGGGGCTCCTACTTCAATAATGCCCTCCGTGCCGATTAGGCGATTCGCCGCACCTTGCAGAGCCCCTTCGCCTGTGGCAAGTAGCCCCTCCACACCATTCTTCCACCGAATCCAGGATAATCCCGAAGTCTCCAGCTGAACGCCGAAGGCAGAATTTTCTCTCACCGCGTCAAGCTGTCCCATGACCCATTCAGCAGGTGTGTCATCATTGTAATAAAAGAACATATCGAACCAGTGCGTGCCCCAGTCATAGAGATTGGAGCAAGCGCCCTCCATGCGTACAAGCTTCCCAATTACCCCATCCTTGAGCAGTTTTCTGGCCGTCATGAATGGCGGGGCAAAACGGCGCTGATGGCAGAATTGAATCATCACACCGTGGTCGTTACAGGTCTGTACCAAGGCCTTTGAGCCGCCCCAGTTGGGCGCCATCGGTTTCTCGCAGTGGATCGCCTTTGCCCCTCGACCGGCCGCCGTGATGACCATCTCCGGATGATACTCAGGCCAGGTGCAGATGCTGACGAGATCCAGCATTTCGCCTTCTAGCATATCACGAAAATCCTTATAGGTTCGTTCACAGCCAAAGGCTTCCTGGAACTTCCACCTGGCCTCGCCAACGGGGTCGGCACAGGCAACAATCTCAACATCATCCGATGCCGCATAACCCTTTGCGTGCGCGTGTCCTCGCCCTCCGCAGCCGACGATACCTGCTCTAAGTTTTGACATATTCCTCTCCACAGTGGTCATAATCGTTCATCTTGAATGTCGGTTTCCATATTGTGGAATGTATTGTTTTCTATCCGTTCTCGGCGTACGCCTTCTTCGATTCTTAAGCCAATCTTCTGAATGTCGTTTCCTGAATCTTCAAATCTATTCGTCAGGATGCGCACATCATACGGTTCTCGACGCATATCAATGGCTATACCCGATTCCGATCCACCATTATCTCGCAACGTGCATGACTCAATGGTGTTTCGGTGGCCCGCCAGGAAGCCCTCTCCCTCGTCTCTGAAAAGGATTCCACAACGGGCATTTCGCGCTATGGTGCAGTTTCGGATTTGATTGTCTGTATCTCGATGGCCGATAGTTATACCGTAATCCAGGTTATCAATAATCGATGAGTCCTCGACGATGCCATCGCTGACCCCCCAACAGAAGAACAGGCCCTGACTGTTCCCGCTGGAAACACATCCTTTTATCACAGGCCGCT
>JABIQT010000621.1 GCA_018667995.1 Candidatus Latescibacterota bacterium | reverse complement strand
TGCGTTGTCGCCGACCACCAGAACGGCATTTGCACTTCCGTGAAGGCGAGCACGATTCGACACGCAAGCATTGCGTCCTACTATGGCATAGGACACTGAGGCTCCATCACCGATATCCGCGCCTGGCATAATCACACTATTCTGAATGGAGACACTATGCCCGATGCGCGCCCCCTCACCAATGCACACGTTCGGACCCAGGTGTGATCGCTCAATCTCACATTGGGCCGCTATAGCAACAGGCGACTTCAAATCCACCCCCGGCGCGGCGAAATTGTCCGCGGATGTTTCGCCGGAGCGTACTGATCCAAAACAGTCAATGAGGGCGGAATTTGTGGCTACATAAGCCTCGGGGGTGCCAATGTCGTGCTGCACGCCTGCTATTGCATGGCCCCGTACATCGAGGCCGTCAGAAATCAAGGTCTGCACGGCTTCGGTCAGTTCATATTCTCCGCGAATGGAAACTGGCGTTCGACCGATCGCATCAAAGATTTCCGGAGAGAAGGCAAAAACACCAGCGCTGTTCAGGTTCGTTGAGGAGGTCCCAGCAGGGGGTTTCTCTATGATCTGAACGATACGATTACCTTTCAGATAGTTTGCGGACCCAGCTGAGACATCATCAAGACGATTCAAAGCGGACGCCGCTCCACATCGAGCGTCTCCAAATAGATCTGCAACAGCCTGGTATTCCTTGGCGTTGAGCAGAATATCGCCGTAAGTAAGCATGAATGGATCATTGCCTGCGAATTCCCGCGCCATGGCAGTTGCACTACCCGTGCCACTAACGGCCGTTTGAGGCTCATAGACGACGGTCATACCCCATTGGGATCCACTACCACAATAAGCCTCGACGGCATCCGCTCGATAGCCTGTAATGATTAGTGCCTCGCTGATGCCCGCTGACCGGAAGGCAAGAAGAATGCGCTCAAGCGTAGGAACGTTGACGATGGGTAACAGGGGCTTTGGTACAACCTGGGTGAGAGCGGCCATGCGGGTGCCATATCCAGCAGCAAGGATTACGCCCTTTCTTAGGGAAGGTTTCGTCATTCCAGCCTGACTCCGTCATCCACTATAACGCTACTCGCCTTGCCCCCGGCACGGTCAATAGCCTCAACGACGGACTCTTGGCAGCCAGGCGCATATGCTATCATGCATCCGCCACCACCGGACCCATTTACCTTAGCGCCGAGAGCGCCGGCCTCCTTAGCTGCGGCCACCATAGCATCTATTTTAGGCGTGGATACACCGATCCCGTCACGCAGCATTTCATGGTGCCGATCCATCAGATTTCCAAGCCGTGGTCCATCGATGTCTGGGGCCGATAGCACTATTCTGGCCTTTTCAGTCACGTTCCAATTTACGAGATTCGCATATACTTTTTTGGCGGCACGATCGGGAAGCTCAGACAATACCGCCTCAACGTCATTGAGCGGGGTCGTACGAAACCGAAACCCCGGGACCTTTTCCTCCATCAAGCGCAATCCCAGCAGGGCATCTTCCTTCGATTGTCGCAATACTCCCATGGTATCCTTAGGCTCAAGAGAGTCACCCAGGACGAAACCACCAAGATCTGCCCCAATTGGCTCCGCCTTGATCATGGGACCACAATCGATGTAGACGAGCTTTCCCAGGCTGGATGTGTAGTGGTCCATCATCCCGCCTGGCTCACTGAACTCCAGGACCTCGGCCTCGTGTCCGATTCTGGCCACCTCAGCTGGATCGGGTACGGTCTCCGGATCCGCAGCAGCCATTAGAAACCTTGTCCATGCAATTACCATTGCAGACGAACTCGAGCATCCGGCATTTATTGGAATGTTTCCCCGAAAGGAGCATTCATAGCCGTGTGGCCAGCGTAGGCCCAGCCGAGACAGTACGTTGGGAACGGACCGCAGATAGTCCCGAGGTGCGCGGTAAGGTAACTCCAGATTGGGATCGAAAGAATCGTGAGCGCCCACATCCGGTAGAGATATTTCGAAGCCCGGCACATTACGCACCTTGCCGGTTATCCGAATACGCCTGTCCATAGCTGCGGCGATTACAGCAAGTCCCAGAAAGTCCTGATGGTCGCCGAAGAGGCACATACGGCCTGGAGCTGATACAGAAAGGGATTGGGGAGAGGGCATACTTTAGTTGGGCTGATCGATGACTAATTGTGAGGACAGCTATCTTTTGTTCATTGGCCTGTTTGAGAACATTTTAACGTATGTCTGAACCAGAGTTTCGTCAAGCATAAACGCCCCGACAACGGCTGGTTTTATGCTTGACAACCGGAAGGAGCATATGGTATATAGCTCCGTCTACGAATGGCCAGCGAAACCTCTTCAAACGGCAGGAATTCCTTTTAAATGTCAGTCGAGAAACGAATCCAGGAAATGTCGTTCTTCGACCATCTCGAAGAACTCCGATGGGCAATTTTAAAATCGGTGATCGCCGTTCTTTTAGGGATGGTGGTTTGCTTCGTATTTTCTTCGGACATCATTGAATTCTTAATCCTCCCCACAAAACCGTACGAAGTTCTTGAACTCCAGTTCATAAAACCCTCAGGCATGTTCATGATCATGATCTACATCTCTCTGGGATGTGGATTGATCATCGCTCTCCCTGTGCTACTGTACCAGATCTGGCATTTTGTGTCGCCCGGCTTGTTGGCCACCGAACGAAAATATGTTCCCCATGTGATTTTCTTTTCGACGATTCTCTTCCTGCTGGGCAGCGCCTTTGCGCACTACATTCTGATCCCGATACTGATCAATTTTATGCTGTATGTCGGGTCAGGAGTATCGGATGTGAAGGCCCAATGGGATATCAGTATGTACATGTCCATGGTCATTAAAATGATCCTGGTCATGGGTGCGGTTTTTCAGATGCCGATTCTGGTTGCTTTTCTGACCTGGATCCGTGTCCTGTCCCCGACACTGCTGAAGGATAGCTGGCGATACGCCATGGTTATTATATTCGTTCTTGCTGCGGTAATAACGCCCACTGGCGATCCGCTGACCCAGATCATTGTTGCCATACCACTTCTAGTGCTGTACGTCGTCAGCGTCTTTGTGTCGTGGATGATTGCGCGTGGCCGTGAAGATGAGGTAACCGAGGATGAGGATGCAGACGTAGAGGACGCGCTCTCCCCGGAACCCCCTGACAGCCCCACCATTGCAAGACCCCTGCCCGACTATACACAGTCCGGGCGCGGTTACATGGGTGAGGATCACTGGGACGATGACGAATACATTTTCGAGTATGCCGATGAAATGGCCAATAGCGATCCTGGCCCCTCCATAGACAGCGACGATGAGGATCAAAAGAAATCCGACGACTCAGGATCAGAAGAACCACAAACTGATGATCCTCAAGAACCAGGGAAAGCGGAAAACACTGATACCAGGGAAGCCGAACAGTCCGATGGGGCCACCGACGGGCAGAAATCTGAGGACCAGGATATTCGTGGTGGAGCGAACGGCGAGGAGTCCGATTCCGATGACGCAGCCACTGAGAACAAAGACGACTCGTCAGATGATCAGCAAGCGGACCCGACGTCGGATGATTCGGAGGACGAAGAGATTCGTGGCGGGGAGTCCAATTCTGATGACGCAGCCACCACTGAGGACAGAGACGACTCGTCAGACGATCAGGATCCGGACCCCACGCCGAATGATGATGATAAGGAAGCACCCAAGCCTTAGTCACCGCATGAAGCGACTCAATCTCTGGATAAGAAGACACTTTATGAAGATTTGTAGGGGTTTCCCTTATTGATGAATTCTCTCATAAGGGTATAGCTTAAAGATACGTTACAGTTGAATGGCCTGCCTTCTCCGTATCTACCGGCCGATACATCAATACACGAAGCCCATCTCCGCATCGGTACTATATGTCTGGCTATGCACGTCTCGTTTTTTCCATTGTAGCAGTGGCGCTGGCGTTTGCCGTGCTGTGGAACTCCCCACAGGAGGTCCCCGCCAAAAGTGACAGTCCCCCCGATGCCATCATGGTATCCCCATTAAGAGCGGATATCCTCGTAGCGGACTCACTGGCTTCACACGGAGCTTACCTCGCCGCACTAGAGCATTACGAGTCCATTGAAGTTGCAATGAGTGATTCAATAGAATCGGACTGGGATGCTGCGGGTTGGGTACAGTATCGTGTGGCGCGGATGCTCGTCATGTCCGACCAACCGGATGCGGCCAACGCCCAGCTCGACTCGATCCGCACGCGCTTTCCTGACAGTCGCTGGGCTGCTTTAGCGAGCTACGACAGAGCTCATGGCTTTGCCGCCTTGGAGAATCATAAGGCTGCTCTGCCATTGTTCATAGATGCGTCCGAGCAGATGCGGGGATTGGAGGCTGGCCGTGTCGCATTTCGAATTGGCCATACTTACCATCGTCTAAAGCAGTGGGAAAATGCGGCGGAGTGGTACGAAAACTCGATTGACAATTTTCCAATACTGGGAGATTACGCGCTCTCACGGGCAGCTGAATGCCTCGTTAACGCTCGCAAACCAGAGGGTCAGGACAGACTGCTTAAGAGGCTCGTGAGCAATTATCCCCACAGTCCTCTTCGGGTGACATCTGCAGTCTCAGTCGCAACGCGACAGATCGAATCGGGCCGCTACGATGAGGCGATCAGCCTGTTAAGTGATGTTCTGGCGACCAGTCCACATGTTTCCGCTTCCGATAGCGCCGCCGCTCTATCCCGCATTGGTTACGCTCATCTTTCCGCCGGACGACGCGAGGAAGCCACGGACATCTACCGGACACTCCTCTCACAATTTGGTCAAACCGAGCACGCAGCTGCGGTGCTGTCTTCCTTCGAGACGCTGAAAGAGACTTCGGAACAAGAATGGAGTAATGAAGAACGCCTTTGGGTGGGACTTGTTTCTCTGGAGGAACGTCAGTACGGCAAGGCTGTCCAGGTCCTCGAGAGACTTTCCGAGCACGCCCGAGATACAGACGTATTACCAAAAGCTCGCTACTATTATCTACGCGCCCAGTATCTATCACGGCAATATGTGGTTGCGGAGAAGGGCTTCCGATCATTTCTGCTGAGCTATCCGGATCATCCTCTCGCCTCGGAAGCCTCATTTCATATAGCTCGTTCCCTGCGTGCACGGAAGCGGTATACGGAGGCCACGGACGCCTACCTGTCATTCGCCGAGGATTTCCCGGAATCGCAGCGCGCTCCCGAGGCACTGCTCTACGTGGCACGCAGGTTCGAGGCACAGGGACGTCTCAGTGACTCTGCGGAGACTTTCCTCAGAATGGCGGCGGCATACCCTTTACACGACGGAATCGCTGAGGCCTATTGGAAGGCAGGTTACAATTACTACAGGGCAAAGAAATACAAGGGGGCCGCAGCCGCATTCGCCCGACTGCCAGCCGATCAGCCCCACTCCTATCTGGCAGCAAAAGCCAACTATTGGGCTGGTAAGGCATTGGGAAAATCAGGATCGAAAAATGAAGCCAGATCCACATTCAGGCAGGTTATCGACAACTATCCGAATTCCTACTATGCCTTCCAGGCGGACCTTCGGTTAAGTGGGCTAGATGGTACATCGATTAAGCCAGTCTTGACGGGTTGGTCTCAAGGCGACCCCGTGAATCTGATGCCACCCGCAGTGGATCTTAGATCCTTTTCCGCGGTTTTCGATTCTGTGGATTCGTCGTACGTGGGCGACCGTTCTGAGCGTGTACATCTTGAAAGGGCAGCTGCCCTGATCGAAGTCTGGCTAAGAAAGGAAAGTGAGAGGGAGTCTGATCTTGCTCGTAGATTGGAACCCGACAATCCATCGGTCCTCGCTGAAACCGCTCGCATGTATTTTGCCAATCGATTGTATCGAGAAGGGATTCGCGCTGCCGATAGACTTCAGCGGCATATTCGTAGAAATGGTATCGGCAATTCGAACATCGTTCCTCCCGAATTTGTGTATCCCGCCCCATTCTGGACCCATGTGGTTGAAACAGCACGTGAAAATGAGATGGACCCTCTGTTTCTTCTCGCAATAATGCGCCAGGAGAGCAGATTTGACCAATGGATATCGTCCTGGGCTGGCGCCCATGGATTGATGCAGCTGATGCCCTCAACAGCTAAGGAAACAGCACGAATAATGCGAATGCGGGACTATACGGTCCGGCGTCTAAAGGAACCTGAAGTCAGCATTGCAATAGGCTCAAAATACATGAGTCGGCTGTTGAAACGATTCGGTGGGAATCCCGAACTGGCTTTGGCGGGATATAACGGTGGCCCCACCCGCATTGCAAGGTGGGCGAGGCAACGAGGCACGCGTGACATCGATGAGTTTGTCGAACGAATCAGTATGGACGAGACGCGAAACTTCGTTCGACTCGTGATGGAGAACTATGCGTGGTACACATCGCTCATGGGCAAGAACCCCACCATCAGCCCCGTCAGGCCGCCCGCTCAATAAGAATATCGTTGACAGTGAAGATGACCGAACGTAGTTTTCGGCGAAACGAGATGGCTTGGGTTAACCCGGGTGGTCGAGCGTATGTCTGGACGTCGCAAAAAGCAGAATTCAGATGCGACCGAACCCGCCGGAGGGCGAGGTCTGGCCCGTCCGTATGGGCTGGCAGGTCCGGCTGTGGTTTCTGTGGAAGAACCGAAAGAGAAAGACAGACCCATCGAGTTGAGATGTCCCTCCTGCGGTCGCCGGATCCGCGTTTGGTGGAAATGGTGGGACACATTAAAATCTTGGTATCGTGATAGTTACAGGTTAGTTCAATGTCGGCGGTGTGGAACACGATTCGTCGCTCGGCGTCAATACAAATCGCAGGTCAAATAGGCACAGTGCCTGAGGCAATTATGAGACAGAAAATCTGGATCCTACAATCGATGCTTGTTGCTGCAGCATTACTCATTGGTTCTTCCAATGCCGAAGCCATATTGGGCCTCGGAGTCGGTGCCCGCGGAGGTTATGGCTTGAGCGGTAACAAGGCTGCAATTTTTGGTGGCCAGATTGAGAAGTCACTATTTCCCATGATATCCGCCCGGCCGACAGTCGAGATCTCAAAGAAGAGTGGCGTCACCACTGTTATTCCTACGCTAGATCTAAAACTGAATGTAAACCCGGTGGGAGTAGGGCCTAAGCCCTATATTGGTGCGGGAATTGGCTTTGCGAGCCAAAGTGGTTCAAAAAAAGCAAGTTACAATGTGCTCGGGGGCGTTTCACTAGGCCTCGGTCCTATGCTGCAGGCATTTGTGGAAGTAAAAGGTGTGTTCATAAAGAGTGCACCAAGAAGTTCAAGGGTACTGGTCGGCTTGAATCTGTCACTGTAATCTCTCGTGGCAAAGCCTTCGGGATTAAGTCTACTCGTCGTCTTGATCCTGTATGCCGGATGCGGTGGCAGCAGCACGTCCGAGTTGACGATCGTGAATACAATCCAGAGTTCGGAGAGTATTCGGGTGGACTTGGGCGGAGACATCCGACTGTTGCAGATCGGTGATATTTCTCAATTCCGGTCTGTCACGCAAGGGCAACATGTACTCCTGATAGAGAGCACTACGTGCGTGGGAACAACGCACGATACGCTATTGGTGCGTGGCGATACGACAGTTCGATACTTCGCCACACGCGACATTACATCCGGTGAATGTCTGGTAAGCTCATCGGTCGCACCAACCACCAAGTCGTTACCGATTTCCATGTTTGAGGCTGATGCATCCAGAAATAAGAAGTAGCAGGTGATCCGAGGTCGTTCAATGGTAGGACACTGGATTTTGATTCCAGGTATCTAGGTTCGAATCCTAGCCTCGGAGTTCTCCCCTTTCCACCACCGAATCAGGTTTCCGATTTTTCCCGCTCGGACAAGGCCCTGACTGGTGAATTCCTTCATATGCCCCAGGACGGGATACGCTAATTCTGCGCTCGCATCGCCGAATGGCCCCACTATTGGGTCAACACGATCGATCAGCTCCCTAAGCGTCAGTCCGGACTCACCACTCTCCGCTATAGCCTCCAACAATGCAGAATCCATCCGATCGACAAATCGCTGTGTTTCACTCAGAAAATCCTCGATTGCAGTGCGTCCCTCAAGAAGGTCGTAATGTGAAAGGCAGAGGGTCTCAATTGGAAGTTGTGCCACAGCCTGAATAGTTGTCCGGTAAGTCTCTGTGTGACAGTATGTTGGAGGCATCACGACGTGTCCATCGACATCCGGAAGTCCTTTCCACAAAACTGCATCCGTAAGGACAGCAGCTTTCTCGACGGGATCGTAGATGCCCACATGACCTCTGGTATGTCCAGGTAGCGCGAGCAGCTGAAGGGGACGACCGTTGGCGAGTATTATGGTCTCGCCTCCCGTCAATGTGAGATCGATGACAACGGCACTACCCATCATTCCCCTCAGAAAAGATCGGACCTCCTCTGGATAGGACATATCGTGCATATCTGCAAACTGATTATACCGTCCCTCCATTATGGCTTCAGGATCAGATATCCACTCGAAATCGAAGGCATGACAAGCGATCCATGCATGTGGAGCGGCCCGTTTCAATGCGGAGTTACCACCAAAATGATCCGCATCGGCGTGACTGATTATGGCCATGTCGATATCGGCCGGAACGCGTCCGAGCTTTTCCAGGTAAGGGAATATGTGCTCACCCATGGTATCACTCGTTCCCGTGTCGATCAAAATTACACGGTCTCCTACATATAGATGCTGGTATAATTTGCGATTGCCCAACAGTGTTTCGATTCGATGTAATCCCGGCAGGATCTCCATTCGCTCCTCCTCGATATCAAACTATTTTAGCAGCATCATGCGTCTGCTGTCCTGAAATCCTGAGTCTGTGCTCAGACGGTACAGATAGACTCCGCTTGCCATTGGTTCTGCTCGGGAATTCGTACCGTGCCAGTTGACCGCATAGCGACCAGGCGCATGTACCTCGTCCACTAGCCGCACTACTTCCTGTCCGAGCGTATTGTAAATCGTAAGTTCGACATGAGCCTCTCTGGGCACATGATAGACGATTTGAGTTGTCGGATTGAAGGGGT
>JABIQT010000359.1 GCA_018667995.1 Candidatus Latescibacterota bacterium | reverse complement strand
GTTGCCATTGATTACAGCGGATCCATGCCAATGGTTCTCCCAGCCATGCCTCGCATCAAGCTTCGCCCCGAGTCCGCAGTGGCCGTCGGTTACGACCCGGGCGAAATGCCTGCCTTCCATTCGGAGGATCGGCGCCGCGAGTGTGCAGCCACAGAGGGATACCTGCGGACACCCCTACCGCTTTGTTGCATCTATATCTTTGATGAAGATACGCCACAGCGAATCGAACGTCTCAGTGCCCAACAGGCATTCCTGGAAGTGACTCGCCACGCCTATCCGGAATTTGTAACCCTGCTGGAATCTGCCTGCCCCGAATTCCTTCGTTTTCATCACCGGGCCAGACTGGTGGGTCAGCTGCCCATCAACAGTTTGAAACGAGAGTTTACCCTATCTGCCCTCCCCGGGCTGATCGAGCTGATCGAGAAGGACATGGATCAGTATCTCAACTGATTGATTATTTGATTACTTAACATTTTACGAGAGGGTCTAGGCCGAGAGCAATCCCTTGGGGGATTTGCTGTACTGTCTGGATTGGTCTCAATGAGTCTGTATTCTTCGGTTGATGAAGTCAGTAACGAACTGCGGGGCAAATCGTGCGAGAAAAACCCGAGTAAGAAAAAGAGGCATTTCGACAAAGGTTCGATCCCACTTGCCCTTCGGTTCGATTGCCAGGCGGTATAACCACTCAATGCCGAAACGTCGCATCCAGTTCGGGGCGCGTTGCTTCTCGCCGGACATGAAATCAAACAGGCCTCCCACCGCAAAGCAGATTCCAACTGGCAGCCCCGATGCGTGACGATCTATCCACGATTCCTGTCGTGGCGAGCCCAACGCCACCAGAAGCATATCTGGTTTGAGCTCTTTGATTTCGTCAATCACCATCGACTCCGTATCTTCCGAAACATAGCCGTGATGTGAACCAACAATTTTCAGCCCGGGAAATCGACCTGCCAGCTGGTCGAGGCATAGTTTCAACACTCTTTCCTCGGCTCCGAATAGGTATACAGTCCAGCCTCTGTCCTCACAGTCGCCGAAAAGCTTCGGTAGCAGATCGGTTCCATTGAGGTTGGCTTTGATCGGATTGCCCGCCATTTTACCGGCTATGCTGACGCCTGATCCGTCCGCAAGAGCAAGGTCGGCACGAGATATAAATCGCCGTAATGAGGGATCTTTCTGCGATAAATGGATGCTGTGTACGTTGGTGAAGTAGACAGATCGGGCGCCGGAGTCAGAGGATCGATCGACCATGTAACCATGTAACAGGCCAAAAGCCTTGTCCTCATCAATGTTGTCAACCCGTACTCCGAAAATGTCCATGTTTTCATCGTCAGCGAAGTTCGGGGTGGATCTTGCCTGGCTCGCAGATATCTCTGATGGGGCAGTCATAGTATCGACTCCGTATGCAGGATTCACTCGCCGTTCACGTCTTCGAGAACCGTCTCAACTTTACGAAACAGAGTCTCCTGAATATTCGTCGTATAGTCCAGTTTTTCTACGAAATCCACAGCTCCCTGCTGCATTGCTGCCACCGCAAGTTCAACTGTTCCGTATGCGGTTATAACGATGACTATTGCGTTCTCATCAATCTCCTGGATGGCGTCCAGGACCTGAAGACCATTCATGTCGGGCATGCTAAGGTCAAGGAAGACAAGATCCGGGTAGTTCTCCCGATATAACTCGACCCCCGTCTGACCGCTGGAGGCCTTCAGAACGCGATAGCCCTGTACGCTCAGCACATCGTGCATCAGATTGAGAAACCTGATGTCGTCATCGACGATAAGGATCGTCTGAGCACTGTCCGTGTTGTTTTCCAAGTCAATCTCTCCGGGTAGGGTCATAGTTGTTTCCTCTCAAAATCAATTGCATCAATTGTCGTCTGAAACCGAAGGTACGCGTGATTCCTCTCGGGTTGTTCGCACCCATTCCTGTGTACGGCGTTGGCGGACGACTTTAAAGAAGACGAGGATTTTCCACAGTGCGTAACGTGGGAAGTGTATAAAAGCTCTAATCATATGGCGATCTGATTCGGATGAATAGAGACCTGCGAATACGTGAATTATTCCAAGTGTGACCGCGGCTCCCCATCCTGTTACGAGGAACCCCGAGTTATCAATGCCCAGGAACCACTGGAGAGCTCCAAGTCCAAGCAATGCCATGGCCACAACCATCAGATCTACAAAGCCGGGTATAATCAACTGAATCCAGGAATCGATGGGCTTTAGTGACAGTCGTCGAAGCGAAAGACCAAATAGTTTGCCCGTGTATTTTTTGAGCAACTGTATCTGACCGATGGCCCATCGGCTATGCTGCGAAACCGCGTTGTCCGCCTCATGTGGCATGGTGGCCACGACCTTCGCTTCGGGGGCGAATACAACATTGATTCCCTGGAGGAGTAGAACGAGACCATATTCCAAATCCTCTGCGAGGGAGAATGCCTGCCAGGGAACTTCCCGGAGCATTTCCGCGCTGAAGCACATGCCGTTTCCGTAAAGGCTCACCGGACATCCGATAACCGTGCGCCCTAGCGGCCTGGCGTAGTTGTGCAGGGCGAATCCTATACGGGTCACTTCCACATTCCATGCACCAGGCTCAGCTGCCACCATATCACTACATTGGATCGCCCGAGCACCATCGGCCATGTAGTCATTGAGTACGCATAACAAGCTGTCGGCCACAATGCTGTCGGCATCAATGACGAAGTAGGCGTCGTATCCAGCTCCGTTGTCCATCAGTTTCTCGAATATCCATCGCAAAGCATATCCCTTACCACGATCCGTCTCATGGCTGCGTTCGTAGACATGCGCGCCTAGTTCTCTCGCTATTTCGGCCGTGTGGTCGCTGCAATTGTCCGCAACGACGACCACGTCGAACTTTTCTGCGGGATAGTCTATCGATAGCAGGCTGGACAGGGTCTTCTCGATTACTGTTTCTTCATTGTGAGCAGGAACAACCAGCGCGAATTTTCGCATACTGGTCGCCGCTGGCGGCTTACGATTGCCCCCCATCAGAGCCAGTAGACTCAGCCCCGCAAGGTAGGCCAGGAAGAAGCCTACAATGGCCAGCGGAATGCACTGCAGAAGAATTAGAATATCCCAGATCATAGATGCCTCACGAGCTTTGCGTTACCTACCAGAGGTGTCAAAGTCGGAAAAATACCCGGAAACATAAGTCAGTGGCGCGGAGTAATAGATCGCTACCTCATTTACTTTGTAATTCAGCGTGTCCTCATAGCTGCGAGCCGGAAATGGCGATAAGGTCTGTCCATTCAGCCCCCCATCGCGATTGGGACCGCCCACGGCCAGACCGGGCACCGGTTGCGCGGCTCCCAGTTGATTGGAGAACTGGTGATAGGGAGACCGGACCGGATTGATTCCAACCCCGGTGACGTAGGCTATGTTAAATGTATTTCGACCCAGATTGTAGTGCAGCTGATCCAAAGCTGCGTCGCGATATTTCTCGTCTCCGGTGAATTCGAACGCCTCTATGAGTTTCAGGGCTTCCCCGAGTCCGATGGCGTTTGAACCCCACATGAATTCATTGGGTTGAAGAATGTAGTTATACCCATTCTGATTTGTATATGCCACGCGGTCGTTGCTGTGTTGAACGAGTGTACCCAGGATATTCGAGTGAATCTGCTGGTCTACCTGGTGTCCCGGCGTCCTTAGATAGGCCAGGAACGCAAAAGAATCGGTCATCTGCCATCCCAGAAGGGCATAGAATCCACCGATCTCCTGGTACCGGTTCTTGAAGAACTCGTGGTATTCGGCGCTGCCGGTAAGGCGATACAATTCCGC
>JABIQT010000360.1 GCA_018667995.1 Candidatus Latescibacterota bacterium | reverse complement strand
CATCTTGAATATTGATCGCACCTGGGACCAGGAAGGTACGGGCAGCATCTGTGTTCTGAAGAAATCCGGCAAATTGAGAATGTACTATACTTCAATTGCCAGGTACTTTCCAAAGCCTGAGGGAATCAAGACGGCACATGAGGGAATGATTCCATTCATTGGTCTCGGATGCGCTGAATCCACGGACGGGATAGAATGGACCAAATCCGAATCGGGCTACGTGGTAGAACCACGAGAATTCGAGACCACGCCCTATGAGTACATTGTCTCAAAACCATTTGTCCTGAAGGAAGACACCGGATACAGGATGTGGGTCAACACCTGCGGTATCGCATATAGGATGCGAAGCCTCGTGAGCACCGATGCGGAACAGTGGCAGTGGAACGAATCCGGCGAGAATGGCGAAATGAGCATTGGTGAACCCGGTACTTTCGATGATCTTCAGCGTAGTTATGTCTCGATTGTACGGCAAGATGGACACTATCACTGCTGGTATACGGGCAATGGGTATGGAACAACGGGGATGGGGTATGCCTGGGCCGAAGTATGATCGCCCGAGGTTTAGGATCAGGTGAGCCGCTACTTATAAGACAGACGTAAACACCGGGTGGTTTTGGTTCCAAGGTGCCCGTTTCGCGAGAGTCACAGTTTAAACTTCGCTCTATCTTTTCGGCCATCCCCAGGTTTCTGGCGGATACAGCAATACTCAAATCAGATTTTACAGGTAGAAATATCCACTACCGAAAATAGTGACAATGGCGGGCTGTAATGCTTCAAATCTTACTATTCCTGATCGTATCCCTGTTCGCGGTCGCATGTTCGCGGGAACTGCCAACCACTGAATTGAAACTGGTTCGCTCGTATTACTTAAACGGGATAAGTGAACCCTCCGGACTGACCATGTTTGAAGACGTCTTGTATACGGTATCTGACAAGGACAGTGACATCATTTATCGCATTGATCTGACGGACAGCACAGGAAACGCCCTCCCGCACATCACTTTCGATAGTCCTCAACTGAGATCAGGAGTTGGCCTGGATTTTGAAGGGATAACATGTGATAGCGACGGTAACTTCTATGTCGCGAGTGAATCGGCGCTCAGGGTTATATATGTAAGTGTTAACGGGGATTCTGTGGCCTGGGCGACTGCGAGTGTGAAGAAGGCCGGAGAGAACCAGGGCCTATTCAAGACACCAAATGCCAATCTTGAAGGAATAGCGCTTATGGGCCAACGCAGACTTCTCCTCGCCGCAGAAAGGCAGCCGAGAGGGTTGATTGAGGTCGATATGCGCGGGGAAAGATTCACATATAACGTCTACAAATATGGTGACAGTTCCGCTCTACTTCCGGAGGGCAGAAGCCCCGATTTTACGGGAATTTATACGGACAATGAGTCCGTCTGGGCACTCAATAGAAACTCGGATGCCGTCACCCGGATCAGTTTTGGCGAAGCCGACCTCGTGGAGCACGAAAGGTGGTCATTTTCCGCCGCTGTGAATACACCTGAACTGAAGTATGAAAATATGAGATTTGGGATGGCTGAAGGAATACATATGGATGCAGATCAGATATACATAATTCTGGACAATAACGGTATTGCACGCTTTCAAGACCGAAATGACGCCAGGCCGATTCTCCTCGTTTTTGAAAGGCCACGTTGACTTAGTGGCGGCTTAGAATGTGACGGACCCCTTCCTTTCGTTGCTATTAAGCATCAGGCTCTTACTGTCTTTTCCTACTTTGACGTGCACAATGTTCGTTTGCTCGTTGTACAGATCAAAAAAGAGGGAGTTGGTCACGGTCAGAGTGCCCGGTGATGTGACCGACGGGACTTCCATATAACACCAGGTGACATCCATTTCGACCTCCTTCCCTAGAAACTGCATCTCGACACGTTCCGTCTCAAGTTCCAGAACAACGTTGTTGCGTATATATCGACTAATGTAATCGTCCGCGCCCTCTTTTTCATCGGCTGTCCCAAGACGTAACGCACCGCCGCCCTGTTCCTCAACGGCCAACTCAACGTCTTCGGTAAATAACTTGAAGGCGATCTCAAGCGCGCGGGTATCTCTATTGTATTCAATTTCGCATATGCTGATATAGAGCGGATGTCCCTCCTGTCCGAAGGACAGAGAGACCCGCAATGCAAACAAGAATAGCAGTGTGACGGTCACAGCCCTCACATATGGGTTGAACATGTCCCGACTTCCCCCGTCATTTCAGACTGTGTAAGTCCCGATTGCGTGAATTGCGCAACGATAGTTGGTAAGTTCAATGATATACAAGCCTTTGTCAAAAAAAACAATGGCGAAACAACTCGTGGCTGGTTACTTTTGGCGCCTCAGGATGATCTCGGCACTAATCGAACCCCCAATCACTAAACCGTTTAAGCAACAGGAGGATTTCCATATGACGTG
>JABIQT010000942.1 GCA_018667995.1 Candidatus Latescibacterota bacterium | reverse complement strand
TCAAATCCCAGATCAGCATTCAGACCATGGCGGATGTTATCGCCGTCCAGCACGTAGGAGAGACGTCCCAGCTGGACGAGATCATGCTCAAGTCGGAATGCGATGGTACTCTTTCCCGATCCAGACAGACCTGTTAGCCAGACCACACAGCCCTGCTGGCCGACCAAATCCTCTCTTACCTCGCGTGTCACTTGGCCCGTATGCCAGAGTATGTCATTATTGCGTCGTTTATCCGGCATATGTCCCGCCTCCGCGTTATTTGGTTTTCGCTATTTCGTCTTCGCTGCACCCCGCCATAAACTTTTCCGGCGACCCTGATATCAATCCAGAGATCAGCCTGTAGGCGGTGTGAATCGGCCGTCAGCCGCGGTCCAGCCACCATCTACAAACATGATGGAGCCGGTTGTATATGTGCTCGCATCCGAGGCCAGATAGAGAACGGCCCCTACCATTTCCTCCGGCTGCGCCCACCTCTTCAGAATGCTCTTCTCAGCGTAGGCACTGTGCCATTCCGGGTTGTTTCTTATTTGAGAAGTAAGTGGCGTATCCACTACCCCAGGTGCGATTGCGTTCGCTCTGACGCCCTTCTCACCCAATTCAGCTGCAAGCGCCCTCAGCATAAGGACCACGCCGGATTTCGTTGCCGCGTAGACTCCTTGACCTGGCTCCACGACCTGGGATCGAATGCTCGAGAAGACGATTATGCTGCCTTTTCCACGTTCTGCCATTCCACGTGCGGTCTCCCGAACCAGCCGAAAGGTGCCCTTCAAGTTTACATCCACGACCCTGTCAAACTCGTCGTCAGTTATATCCAGTATGGGCTTGCGTACATTGATACTCGGGGTACTGACGAGAATATCGACCGGCCCAGCATCAATGAGACCCGAGCGTATGCTCTCTGTATCGCAGATGTTGATGGAAACGGCCTTCGCATCCCCGCCCTCTTTTTGAAGGGATGAGACAGTCTGGGCTACGCCTTCTGAATCGAGATCGGCGCAGACCACGTGAGCACCAAATGCGGCCAATCCTGCTGCGGATGCCCGCCCAATCCCACTCGCTGCACCGACGACCATGGCCGTTCGTCCTGATAAGTCAAATAGTGCACGATAATCGAACATGAACGGACTCCTATACTGGTTGGTCTATTGGTCTGTTGTATGAAAAACGGGATTACTCTATTGCGGCACTGCTGCCGTCTTCTCCGTTGTGCTCGAACCACGATGGGTTCCATTGCTTGTTTCGGTGTAAGGTCCTACTGATCGGGCCCGACAGCAACCGGCAATCACAATTTATGTTTGCAGGCGCGGAGAATCAAGCTGCTTGCTTCTTGCGCGACAAAAGACTTTGAGCTCTCTTCTTTGGCAGCTATCTTGTGGCAAGGCCCACGCTCAAAATACTCAAAGAAAAACAGGATTACTTATGCTTCGCGCTCGGCGATATCAGGCTCTTCTGTCGGTTCCTTTCGCCATCGGTCTCATCATAACCTCGGCGTGTATTCCCGAGAGGGTCGATAATTCTGCTAAGATCAAAGGCGAGCCGCTGAAAGCACTGATGCAGCAGATAGGATCCACAGTGGAGACGCTTGAACTCCCTAAGGGGGGTGAAGGGCGTGTCATCTCTGAATTCAAGAAGCTATGGCATTTTCTCCATGTATCCTCCAAGACGTCACTCGTCTTCCTCCGTAGCCGGTATACGAGCTTTTTTACCGAGAAGGAAACCGTGATCGCCCGCTTTGAGAACGAGGCCTTTGGCACCATTGATATAAATGCACAGGTACAGAACAACGATGCTTCTGGGCCTTCCGTTCATGTGGGTTATATCAAATTCACAGCGATTGTGGTTAATCCATCACCAGGTACGGCGCGTGCCGAGATCTACCCCTTCCCGAGAGAGTACAACGGGGAGCTGATGCCACCATCACTGCAAATGGTATTGCCACCGGCCTTTGTCGTACCATCGAATTCGCACATCGATCACAGGAAGCGATATATGAAGGATGAGGAAGCCATGGATGGGCTTCAGAAGTTCATCCAAGCGGTCTACTCCGTAGGCAGGCGGGAGGTCGTGCTTCCGGACTGATCTCGCGCAACCTGTATTGACATAAGGGCCTAAAACGACCTAAGTTAAGTACAGGTAGTGCGTTTGTAGATTCTCATTCTACGGGAGGAGAAGCGCCATGTACAGGCAGAACAGAAATCTCTCCAAAGTCTGGATAGGGCTCTGTATCGGTGCATGTATTACCTACGGATGTGTACCGACACAGACTCAAAACACGAAGGACCTCGATGCCCCTGTGGCAGCCGAATTTGTGAAGAAAATGGGAAAGGGCATAGAAGAGGTCACCGCCTCACATGAAGAGGAGGCCTTCGTCTTGAACCACTTTCAGAATCTGTGGCACTATATGCAGGTATCGACCAGAACGACTGTTACGTACCAGCGTGTTTACTACAGCGGATGGGGAAAAGAAACTGAGACTGTGCACGCTGATATAGAGCTTCAGGATCTTGGTTTAGTTCAAATCACAGCCGTCGACAATGATGGCTCTACATCCCCTGGAATCGACGAAGGTACGATTCGATTCTCCCTCGAAGTGGAGACGCCCGAGAAAGGCACAGCTACAGGTGAGTTCTACCCTTTTGGCAGCACCTACCAGGACGTAGCTGTTCCACCCTCCTATAACATGAAACTCCCTGGCGGATACTTCGTGCCGGCAGGAGGATTGCTGGAATACACGCGTCGACATATGGAATCTGAAGACCTAATTCCTGTGTTACAGCGGCTGGTCACTGAAATTTATCTGTACGGTATGGAAGAAGTACCGCGTACCAACTGATCAGCGTCACCAATGTTCGATCTCGACTCTCAGGGGTGATCAATAATCACCCCTGTCCTTTTTTCAGGCGGTGGCAGTGCCGGATCAAATACTTATAGTCGCTAATCCCACGTCCGGAGGCGGCCGGGGGAGACGGTTCGCGGAACTCGCGGCAGCTAGTATCCGATCTCTGGGTGGCAGTGCCGATGTCAGCTTCACATCATCTCAGGGGGACGCAGCGAGATTGGCGGATGCTGGCCGCAGACAGGGGGTGCCGTGCATAGCGGCATGTGGCGGAGATGGAACGATACACGAAGTGATCGGAGCAATCGCTGGATCGGATGTAGCGCTTGGCGTCATTCCCGCTGGCCGGGGAAATGATTTTGCAAGAGCCTTGGGCATACCCACCGAGCCGAAGGCGGCTGGGCATTTGATCTGCGGGACTAATCCGAGCCGAATGGACCTTGGCATCGTCAACGGCCGGTATTTCGGCACGGTGGTCACCATGGGATTCGACTCAGAGGTCGCCAGGTTGGTTTACGACCACGCGGTGCCTTTTAAAGGCACCGCCGCTTACGTAATGGGCGTTCTGAAGATGCTGTCCGACTTTCGTGGCATAGAAGCCCGCTTTGAGGGTGACTTTGGTGTCGTGGAAGGCCCGATCCTCCTCGCCGCCACTGGAAACACCTCCTACTATGGTGGCGGAATGAAAATAGCACCGGCAGCATCTCCGGGAGATGGGCTACTCGAT
>JABIQT010000652.1 GCA_018667995.1 Candidatus Latescibacterota bacterium | reverse complement strand
CGGACTACCTTGATTCAGGCTGCGGGTCATGGTGGGCGCTCCCTCGGGCTCCACGCCTACGACGCGGATATCAGGCCGGTGCATCTTGGCTGCTGCCGCCACGCCCGATATCAAGCCTCCCCCACCGACACCAACTACGATCAGATCGACGTTCGGCACGTCCTCGATAATTTCCTGTCCCACTGTTCCTGTACCGGCAATGGTGTCCATATGGTCAAAGGGATGGATCAGCGTCAGATCGCGTTCATCTTTGAGAGACATGCAGGTCTGCAGAAGATCGCCATCGGTAAGGATGATCTCGCCACCATATCCGCGCGTCGCGTCAATCTTTGCCTGGACGGCGCCGGCCGGCATCACCACCGTCGACGATACGCCCGCTTCGGCAGCAGCCCAGGACACTGCCTGGGCATGGTTTCCAGCGGAAAGCGTAATCACACCCTTCTGTTTCTCCGCTTCGGTCATATGCTCAAGACGATTCAATACGCCTCTCGTCTTGAATGAACCGGTCTTCTGAAACATCTCCAACTTCAGGTGCAGCGCCACGCCAAGGGTATCGCTCAGATAGGCCGAAGTCTCGATGGGGGTGCGGTGCAGTCGCCCAGCGATGACCTTACCTGCGGAGGCAATCTCTTGTCTGGTGATCAGTCTATCTGTGTGGTTTTCATGCATACGTGTGCTATTTCGGGCTGGGTACGATTACAGGGAAAGTCTGTCGTTTTCTACCGCGGAGATCGCCTGCCATCGGGGAATTGAGGCGCCTATTAATGCATGTGGCGATCTGCGAAGTCCATAAAGCAATTCCAGTCGTAGTCTGTAACATCGTGCCCCCCGGGACGAATGTGGTACCCTATGGTACTGGAAATAGGCTCGTTGGGAGCAGGCATATCCCGGACATCCATGCCGCCCGCATTGAGAAGACTGTAAGCCGGGCTCGCATGTAATGCTGAAAGGAATTCTCCATACGGATCGGCCCACAGATCGTTCTCCGCGCTGGCAACGTAAACGGGACGTGGAGCCAATAGCGAAAGCAGCATGTGCTGGTCGACAGGTAGCGCATGCTCACGGTCATTATACTGCCTGAAATTGCCGCAGAACCAATGGGGGAATTCTGTGTTGATATCCGTCACCGTTTCGCCATATCGTCTTCGGAACAGCGCTGCCCCACCGCATCCGGAGCCGTTGGAAATGGACATGGCGAAGCGCGCATCGCAGGCCCCTGCCCACAGGGCCGTTTTGCCCAGCCGCGAATGGCCCATTGCCGCTACGCGGTTGTGATCTACATCTCTGTCTGTTTCAAGGTAGTCCATGGCCCGGCAGAGACCCCACGCCCAAGCCCCAATTGCGCCCACCTCGTCGGGATCTGGACGTGTCTGATTCTCCCGGTAGAATAGAGGATGCACACCATTCTGAAATCCGTCGTCATAGTCAGGATCGAGGTCGCCGTAGTATATAGTGGCCAATCCATAGCCTCTTGCCACAATGGATGCGGCCGGCCACCTGGATGCAGCAACTCCCCTGGATGCTTCCGTTGCCATGTTTTCAACGATTCCGTAGTCGTCCTTCTCACGCATCCATCTGTTTGAGACGGCAATGCCAGGGTCAGGATGTACGGACTGATTGCCGAAGTAGTTCAGACCGAGGAATATGGGAGCCGTGCCGCTCCGCACCTTGGGCAGATAAAGCAGAATATCCATGGACGGGCCGTCCGGATCGGGTGTAAAGTGTACTACGATTTCCTTGCGGATGGCCGAACCCTCGAGAGCCTCCGTGTCCTCGGATCGTACCTCAAACCACATAGCATCGGGACGTTCGGGCATCTTTCCGTACACCTGTGATTCGAACAGATCCAGCAGTTCCGGTCGTCTCTGCTCCATCCATAGTTCCCGGCTATTCACCTTGCTACCATCCTTCAAACGCAGCAGTTCCGGCAAAACATAGGATGGTACATCTTTCTCGTCGTATATCGTCATAGAATACTCATACTCTGTAGGCCAACGGAAACGGGTACCGCGTCACCAGATGTTATGAAACCGAGTCTGGAGATTAGCTACTTTCTGAAACCGAAATACATCTCAAGAAATGTGGGGAGAAGTCGGTAATCGCGCTGGGCATTGACAAGTATAGCAATGCCCACATTGTGTTCGGGACTGATTGCCACCTGTGATCGGTATCCCCTCAGTCCGCCACCGTGGAACACCAGCGTGTTGCCCGAATAGTTGAATATTCGCCATCCCATGCCGTAGTAGGCACTACGAAGCCGGCCCCGCCAGTTATACTTGCGACGCTCCGATCTCGTGATAACGATCGGGCGGCTGACTTCCTCGAAGACTCCGGGCGGAATTACGTCCGGCCTACCACCCATGAGTGCCCGTAACCATTGCCCCATATCGGTGATGCTCGCGTTAACGCCCGCAGCAGGCAGCGCGTCGTCGTAGCCTTCGGTTACGCTGGTAGGCACCCATCGGTTACGCCACCTTGCGTGGGGCCATGCCCGATTATTCGTCATTCTTAGTGCCTGACTGCTGATCGATGCATCATTCATACCAAGGGGTTCCAGAATCCGTGCCCGAAGGTGATGTTGATAGGAGAACCCAGTAACGGTCATTATGGCGTCCCCGATCAGGCTGTAAATCACATTCTGATAGCTATATGTGCCGGGATCATAGGACGGTGAAACGGTCTTGAGTTCCTCCTTGATTACACGCATGGGTACATTTCTATCCAGAAGATTGTCATAGGTATGGGGCGGGAGACCGGTGGTGTGGCTCAAAATGTGGCGGACGGTCAATGCTTGGGTGGCGGCCGAGTCGGCGAGCATGAAGTCGGGTACGTAGTCGGTGATTGGATCGTTCCAGGACAGTCTCCCTTCTGCCACGAGTAAGCCCGTGAGAACGGAGGCAAAACCTTTGGAGACCGATGCGATACGGAAAGTGGTATGTGGATCCACCTTCTCCGGTTCTCCAATTTGTCGAATCCCATAACACTTCAGGTAGACGACCTTGTCATTTTCTACGATAACTATGGCCGCACCAGGGGCTCCGGCCTCCACCAGTATCCGCTCGATCTCACGATCATATCTTTCCAGAATTTCCGAGACGGAACCGGCACGAGCGTTACTTGTCAGCGTCAGGATGGCGGCCAGGAGCAGGTAGCGTAATTGGTACATAGTACCCTCGGTTGCTTCAGAGGTTACACGAGGAGAGCGCGGATTAGTCGATAGCTATGAGCGAGGCTGTTTAATATTGAGGCCAGATTGTATTATGGTGTTTTCTCTGGCGTAGCAATCGTGGTACGAAACGGAAGATTTTATTTTACACAGGTGCCGCGACCGACCAGGAGATCGTTTGGAATACCGATACTATTGACCAGTGATTCAGTCTATGCGTCCTATGCACCGGCCGTGTCTCGAGCTCGTACGTGGTTCCGAGAGCATGTGCCCTAGATCCCTGGTCGAGCCATGGCAGGGCCGCCAGCAATAATTGCGTTTCCGGTGCCTCTGCAGTCTGGGTACTTTTCCGACCAGCAGGTGCAGATTTAAATTACCGGAATTCAAATGGATTGCAAGTGATTACCATCAATGTGATTGGATCATTGACACGGTCACGCACAGCCGGCTATGTTGTCCTATCCCGGTACATCTTAAGTTACACTGTTCACGTCCTACCCGGACAACGATCTATCCGAATGTACAACTACAGATCAGTCAAATATCAGCTCAGAAACCTGCTCGCCGCCCGGCTTCGGTACTGGCTGTATAGAACCGCACGCAGCGTCCTTCTGGTACTTTCCGCCTTAATACTGAATATCCCGGACTTCGTCTCTGGGCAGACACGCGTGGATATGCCCGTCTTCGAGGGTG
>JABIQT010000430.1 GCA_018667995.1 Candidatus Latescibacterota bacterium | reverse complement strand
CCAGATTAATGGTCCCGAGGAGGTAAAATCGGGTGAGGAGGTCAGCCTGATGGTGCTCGTGAAGAACCGAAAAGCGGGCCACAATCTAACCACCGGCCCGCTCGACTTTATGCGGCTATGGATACACCTTGTGGTTGAAGATGCTAAAGGGAACACTATCGCCGAGTGGGGGAACATCGATCCCGAGACCCGGAGCATTAACGATGTACCCGGTCAAATCCATGAGATTGGCAATGCCCGTGACGAGGGCACCCTGGTCCTGGAAGGGCTACCTCTGGACGGCGAGGGGAATCCCTTGCTGGAACACGAACTCTGGAAGAAGGCAGGCGGCAGAGGCCAACGGGTGATCTTCCCAAGGTATACCGATAAACAGACATATCGATTTCAGGTTCCTCCCTCGACAGAGGGGCCGATCACTGTAACGGCTGATCTCAATTTCCGCCGCTATCGGCAGGAATTTCTTGAACTTGTACTTCCGACACTGGAAGAGGAAAGTGGCGTATACCAACCTACTGTTACCAAGAATTCGGTCAGTCGCGAGATTCCTGTAGTTGTTAATTAACCTTCAGAATGTGTATGAATGTTCGGGGAGTGTATGACGTTCTTTAAACGCGGGAAAAAATCGCAACGAAAGCGCAAAGCCTGGCTTTCTCTCTGGTACACGCTGGTGGGAATTGCGGTTGTGACAGGACTGATATGGTTGCTTGAGAATCAACGGGATACTGACCTCACCGATCCCACGGCGGGGGTTACCTCTCGCTTCAAAGATTCTGAAGTGGCAGAAAATTCGAAGATACGGTTTCGGGACGTCGCAGAAACTATGGGCGTCTTGATGCGCCATGGTCCCGGACTCCGAAGCCGAAGTCTTCCCGAAGATACCGGATCGGGAGTGGCCTGCGGTGACTATGACAGCGATGGTGACTGGGACTTGTACGCAGTCAACTACCCGGGGCCCTTGGGAAAAGAAACTCCTTCTGCAGGCTCCAATCGGCTCTTCCGTAACGATGGCGGTCGTTTTACCGACGTGACCGAGACCGCAGGCGTAGGAGACCTTGAGGGTTTTGGCATGGGAGCAAGTTTCGCTGATTACGACAGTGACGGAGACGTGGACCTCTATGTCACCAACTTCGGCCCGAACCGACTCTACCAGAACTGTGGAGACGGAACTTTTAAAGAGGTTGCCGATGAGGCGGGGGTCGCGGACCCTCTATGGTCGACCGGCGTGGCCTGGGGTGACTTCGACCAGGACGGGCATCTCGACTTCTACGTCTGCAATTACATTGACTATGACGCCATCGGCTTTGAACCTGAACCGGTGGTCGATTCATCGACTGGAATGTATGAGGCTCCCTATACTCTTAATCCAAACTCCTTCGACCCCCAACCCAATCGGCTCTATCGGAACCTTGGCGATGGAACTTTTGAGGAGACGGCAGAGATATGTGGCGTGAGCAACCCGAATGGCAGAAGCCTCGGCGCCACGTTCTGCGACCTTGATGGGGACGGATGGCTTGACCTCTACGTCAACAACGATGTTTCGACGAACAGACTCTACCGGAATATGGCGGAGGACTTCTCTGACGATGGTCCGATCTTCTTCGCCGATCTTTCCGCAATTACAGGGACCGCAGATCCTCGCGGCTCAATGGGACTCTCTGTCGGGGAGATCGGTGGGATGATTGACGAGCCGGATGGACTCCCCGATCTCTTTATTACCCACTGGATCGCCCAAGAGAACGCTTTCTACCAGAGCGTATTGACCCCCGGAGGCGATCTCGAGTACCGTGATAAGACGCGCCATTTCCGTTTGGGGGAGCTCTCTATCGACATGGTGGGCTGGGGGTGTGCGCTCACCGACCTTGACTTGGATGGCAGACCTGACATCGTCGTGGCGAATGGGAGCACCCTAGAGCTCCAAGACAACCATTTCGACTTGAAGGCGGAACCGATCTTTCTCTTGTGGAACGACGGAAAAATGTTTCACAACGTCGCGTCGGTGGCCGGGGAAGCCCTTTCGCGCAACTATTGGGCTCGGGGGCTAGCCGCTGCAGACTTTGACGGCGATGGGGATGTGGATATTGCCATCACGATTAATCGGGGACAGCCGCTCCTCCTCATGAACGAAACTGAGACGGACAATCACTCCCTTGTTGTCACTCTATCGGGCCCACCCTCTGTCTGTTTCGGAGCGAAAGTTGAGGTGCTCTTGAAAGATGTACCACAGACCCGATGGTGGGGCGGGGATGTTACTTTCATGGGGATGCATGCTGCGGAGTTAATCTTCGGCCTCGGGAAAAACACCGTCACCGACAGGCTTCAGGTGCGGTGGGCAGATGGAAAAATGACCACGTTAACCAACGTGCCTTCCGGCAGGGTGAATTTAGCCCATCCCGACGTGAAACCCGATGCCCGATGAGATCACAGAGCACAAGGAATCTTGATAAATGAATACGCTACGTTACAGTGTGGCCGCGTGCCAGATAGATCTCCCCAACCCCACCGGACGTGGCGAGATTGCGGAGCGAGTCACCCAAATGATAGAGATGGTCCGAACGACTGTCGAAGGCTACTCGCCCTTCCTACCTGTTAAACTGCTGGTATTTCCTGAATTTGCCCACGCAGCCCCTGTCTATCCAACTGCCGCGGAGTTGCGCCGGCATCTGACTGTTCCGGTTCCCAACGAACACACGGAACGTTATGCGGAGGTCGCCAGTGAACTGGATGTTTACATCCAGACCGGGACCTTTCTGGAGGAGGACCCGGCGTGGCCCGGCTCTGTTTTCAATACCACCTGTTTGATCGGACCAGAGGGACTATTGACAAAGTATCGAAAGGTTAACCCCTGGATCCCCTTGGAAGTGAATGTAAGCCCGCACGACCTCGAAGGATACCAGGAGGAACTCTTCCCAGTGGCCCACACCCCGATTGGTAACCTGGGGGTCGCCATCTGCTATGATTGGCTATTTCCAGAAGTCCTGCGCCAGATCACCGCGAACGGTGCAGAGATTCTTATCCGGGTTTCCGCTTACATGCATCCCTGGGGAGCGACCGCGCCAATGGACTGGTGGACTGTCGTTAATCGGTGCCGGGCCCTGGAAAACATCGCCTATGTTGTCGGCGCCAATCAGGCGGCAAGCCTTTCCAATTACCCACCGTTCTCCTGGCCTGGGGGCAGTATGATTGTTGACTTTGAAGGTCGCATCCTTGCACAGGCAGATCCGGGGGCAGGCGCACAGATCGTCGTAGCACCCATCGATGTCTCGGCGTTGCGGCATGAACGCAAGGTACGTGAGGGACACCATATGCTCGCACACCTGCGAACCGAGGCCTATCCGGTGTATCGCAAGACCCACTTTGCCCCAGGGCAGCAGACCAACGAGCAAGATCTCAACGTGGAAAAGATGCGTGTCATTATCAATGCAGCTAAAAGGAGATGCGAAACGTAAAGGTGGTGTGTCTTTGCCTGTAACGCAGATGGCGGTGAGACGTTTTGGACGCTCGCCATTCGTAACGAATTCACCTTCGGCCAAAACGGCTGTGATTCGGGGTGGGTATCGGTGAAGCCCAGTGCAATGGGCGAGCATAGCGGCGTTCTGTTTAGCCGGCCCGCTGATCCCCAATCCGTACCGAAATGACCATTGACGAAAGTGTGGATGGCGATGAGACGCGCTGCTCTGGTAGCACGATCGAC
This sequence comes from Candidatus Latescibacterota bacterium, assembly GCA_018667995.1. Taxonomy (GTDB): domain Bacteria; phylum JAAXHH01; class JAAXHH01; order JAAXHH01; family JABIQT01; genus JABIQT01. Next base: position 1,492 of record JABIQT010000430.1, on the reverse strand, counting down.
GAGGTCCGCCTTTTATTCGGATATGGTCGATCTCACGGATGACACCTTCGGCCCTCTCTATGGCAATGGAACCGGCCACTCGCATCTGCCTGATCGGGTTGACTTCCGCACGTTGACTCTGGATTATCTGTTGAATGAAGATGCCTGAGCTGCCGAGTGGCAATGGTTTCTCAAAGTGGATCCAGGGGTGTACAGGCAGCGTTCCATTTGAACAACCCAACGAATGCGTAGAGATCAGGACGATAGTTGCTTAAGAAGTATTTGCCCAATATCAGCATGTGGAGTTTCCTCCGAACATATGCTACAGGAGGTCGTTGTGCGTTTTTTCTTGGTTGTGCTATTCGTACTTTCGTGCAATATCGGTGCCTCGAGAGCCCAGGAAACTGTTGATCTCGACTGGTCAAATCTGGCACGGGTTATCGTTGAACGCCTGGCAATGGAGCCCGGCGAAAGGGTGCTCGTGGTCGCTCATCCGGACATATTCCATGAACTGACTCATCCTCTACGGGTGGCGGTGATGGAAGGTGGCGGTGTGGACCTTGGTGTTCTCCACGTCAGAAATGGAGCCGGAAGAATCGGGGCCGACAGGGGGCAGGTTTCGGATTCCGCCGCGCGTGAGGTATACGGGAATATGTTCCGGCAGGTCGATGCAGCGGTGACGCTGCCAGGTGTAAATGGCTCCCATCCCGCGTATGGTGCTTTGCAGGATATACTGCGGTCGGGACACGCACGAACTGTACACATCCACTGGCGCCAGGATCGCAGCGGAACGCACCTGCCGGGCCAACCCCTGCCTGATCCATCCATTATCGACGCCCTATACGAAAAGGCTGTATTGGAGACGGACTACGAATCGCTGAAAGGTATTCAGCTCCGATTTGAGCAGGGGATGCGTGACGGCGAGGTGAGGGTAACCAGTGCTCTCGGAACGGATCTCCACTTCCAGATCGGTGATCGACCGGTAAACAGACAGGACGGGGACGTGTCCGCCCGCCGAACTGCTGAAGCGACGATTCTTATCGATCGCGAAATCGAGCTGTTGGCCGGTGTGGTCCGGGTAGCTCCTCTTGAGGAAACCGTGAGTGGGGTGATAGCGTTTCCGCCATCTCAATGGGACGGACGTCCTGTTACTGGACTGAAGCTCATGATTGAGAGCGGACGCGTGACTGGTATGACCGCGGGCTCTGGTTTGGAGTATGTGCGATCGGAGATGGAAAGGGCCGGCCCTATCGCTCTTAGCTTCCGCGAGTTTGGCCTCGGGTTCAACCCGATCCTGGTCGTACCCGAACGGAATCCCTGGATACCTTACTACGGATACGGCGCGGGGGTAGTGCGGCTATCGCTGGGTGACAACTCAGAGTTGGGAGGCGCGGCTAAGGCGGACCAGCCTTATGTACGGTGGAATTTCTTTGTCAATGCTTCAGTAACGGTCAACGGTACGGAATGGGTCCGCGACGGACGTCTTGTCGTCGATGGACCGTAGGTCCGGTTG
>JABIQT010000363.1 GCA_018667995.1 Candidatus Latescibacterota bacterium | reverse complement strand
CGGGCATGTACAAATTGGAGAAGGGAGGACGCCTCCTGGATCTGCACGATGTCAAACCGGGGCGGTCTCTGGAGATCCTACCCTACTCCGTCCTCGGCTCTATCGGAAACCGCAGTAGGTCCTCGGCGCTAGCCCTAATCCCTTCGCAAACCTCCATGGACTATGTGGCCGAACGCGACATTGGAGGAGATTTAAAATGGGGGATCTCGCCCAACATTACGTTGGATGCCACAGTAAACCCGGACTTTGCGACCATCGAGTCTGACCAGGAGGTCGTGAATTTAAGCCGCTTCGAGTTCAGATTCGAAGAAAAACGGCCCTTCTTTCTTGAGGGCGCGGATCTATTTCAGTTTGGCCAACCAGTGAACTTCTTCTCGGGAAGCGCGTTACCACTGTTCTTCAGCCGCAGAATTGGCGCCCAGAACTTCGATGGGTCCTTCACCCCAATCAATCTCGCAGTGAAAGTGACTGGAAAGACTGGCCGCACCAATTTCGCGTACTTCAATGCTCAGACTGGCGGCGTGACGCAGTCATTCGGAAGTCCAATTGCCAAGACAAACTGGCAAGTCCTGCGACTACGACAGGATCTCGCCAGGGAAAGCCGCATCGGCGTAATGGCTCTGTTCAAAGAACCGGGCGAATCCTTTGCTGGGTTGAGTTCCAATGCTTTCAATCGCGTGCTCGGCCTGGACGGTTTCTTTCGGTTAGGGCAGACGAACCACCGGGTCGAAGCGCTGCTGGCCAGAAGTTGGCTTCCGCAGAGCGATTCACGTATGCAGGGACTCAGCTCGAGCAGTCAATCTGCGAAAACATGGGCAGGAAGCGCATCTCATAGATGGAGAAATGAAATCTTCAACGTGTCCACCACATACAAGGATATACGAGAAGGTTTCTATGCGGATATGGGATTCGTTCGGCGGCGAGATATCCGCCAGTTCGGGTGGAGCGGAGAGAGTAGCGTTCTATTGCGTCGCGCTGGCATCCGGGAGATTGAAAGCTCGGTAGACTTTGAGTTCACAGACGACCATCGGGGATCGTTTTTCTCGAGTCCGGTGAGTTGGGAGATCAGCGCTCGACCGGACGTGGAGTTGGAGAACGGATTTTCCGTTTCAGCCGAATGGCAGAGAGAGTTTGACACGCTCAGTTTTCCGAGAAGTATTGCCGGTGTGGATTTCGCGGCAGGCTCCTACACATTTGATCGATTCTCGGCAGGATTCGGCACGAACCCGACACGGTCGATAGTCCTCGAAGCAGACTTTACGCAGGGAAGATTCTATGATGGAGAACTTCTGAATCTACAAGCGGACGTGACGCTGAAGCCAATTCCACGCCTTCTGCTTGGGCTCGAAATTGAGAATAACAGATTAAACCGAAAGACAGCTACTGGAATATCTGCTACTGATTTTCGAAGAGACAACACGGTCATTGGCAGACTACGTCTGAACTACTCATTCACTCCCGAATTTTACATAAGCAGCTTCATACAGGCAAATCGAAGCTGGAAAACGGCACAGAATCTCCAGACCGGAGCGACCACTACACTCGTCAGTAATTTACTAGTGGCTTACCGGATGCAATCGGGACACTCTGTCTTTATTGCTTATAATCAGTTGGCTGATGATGAGTATGATGTACTGAATATGACGGCCCTCGATCGCAATCGACCTTTCCGGATATCTGGAGCTGCACTGGTTGCGAAATTTCAGTATCTGTTCAACATCTAACTGACCATTCTGGTAGATAGGAATCCAATTATGTGGCATCGTGGTCGTTACTCTACTCTGTTTCTCCTGGGCATATTGATCGGGTATCTCGTCGCCAGCCACCAGCCGTCGGACTGGACATCGGAAAGTGCGACACAGAATTTTGCCAATTCTATTCCCCCCTAACCAATCAATGCTCTTTACGAAAGGTGAATGAAATGGAGCGATTATGACGGGGACCGGGATGGTGAAGTGAACTGGGACTACTTTGCCGGAGGAATGAACGATGCCCTCGAAGTCCATGTATTTGAGGTGGGCCACCGCTTGCCTGCATTTCGCCAGAGTCTACCCGATGAGATGAATCTAATTCCCAGACCAGCCGAAGAAAGGATTAGCCCATACTCAAAATTGGGCCGAACATGGAGATTGACCGCAGGAGTCGGTCGCGGCCGGTGACGGGTGCCCATGGATATGGCCTCGATAAATGAGCGCGTTCGACTTGGACAGTGGGAACGGTGGCTTGTCAAGAACGATGACGGTGACCATCCATTTCATGTATACGGATG